>NZ_LIRO01000020.1:0-5037 GCF_002742025.1 Limnothrix sp. PR1529 | reverse complement strand
GGGGTTGGGTGGGGTCGATCGCGCCGGTTCCATGCGTTGTAGGTAAGGGCCAGGATTTTGCGCTACCCAGCCCACGGAGGAGTTATAGCGAACTTCAAACCACAGGCCACGGCTGCGGCCGTTGGCGGGGCGGCTGGGAATCGTACCCAGGCGAGTGCCAGCGTTGACCCGTTGCCCGCGCTGGACAGAGATGGCTCCCAGGTTGGCATAGCGGGTTTGGCGGCCGCCCTGGTGATTGATCACCACCAGTTGCCCTGGATAGCCGGAGTTGGGGCCCACAAAAGCAACGGTTCCGGGCCCAACGGCCAAGACAACGGCGCTGGGTCGGGCTTCAAGGGTGATGTAACTGTTAAAGACGGCGGCTCCGGCGGGCCCCACTTGCCAACCAAAGTCCGTTAGGGGGCGGCTAATTTCCGACAGGGGGTAGCGCAGCAGGTCGTTGTCGGGGTCGCTGGCGCTGGGGGGCGCGCCGACTCCAGGGTCGATCGGGGACCAAAGCACGCCGGGCACAAAGACCGATCGCCCCGGTTGGGCCTGGCAACCATTGACCGTAAACAGAGAGTCGGCCCGAACGCGGTATTGCTGGGCGATCGACTGCCAATTGTCGCCCGGTTGGGTTTCCACCCGAATTCCGTTAATGGGAGCAATCAAAATTTCCGTGCCGGGTTTGGGCAGTTGGCCGCCCCGCAGGTTGGGATTCAGGGCCAGCAGGGTGCTGGGCAACAGGTTATAGCGACTGGCGAGGCTTTCGACGGTTTCTCCGGCGGCCAACCGATGGCGAACCAGTCGATCGAGCACCGCCGGGCCACAGGGGTTGCTGTTTGGCTCGGGGGTGGGTGGTTCGGCGGCTTGGGCATTGGTATGGGTAACGGGCATCAGGACGGGCCCCAAGGCGATCGCCCCCCAAAGCAACCAGCGCCAAGGGCCCGATCGCCCACCCGTTTCCTGGTTCCGGGTCTGGCCCAGCCCACCACCGACCAACGCAAATATCTCAGATACAATGAGTCCCATCTCGCCACCCAATGCCCAAAGCGGATACATCTTCCACGGTACGCATTTCACCATACGCATTCCAACAGGCTTCAGCAGCAATGACGGTGCAATCCGGCCCCGATGCTTCCGGCTTTCCCTTGGCGGATGAAGCTCGTGAAGAAGGTTTTGATCATTACCGCGATGATTACGATGCCGATTCCCGCGACGTGCCATTGTGGCCCACGCGCCGGATGCCCCGTTCCCCCGCCAGCCGATCGCCCCAAGACTTCACATCGGTGCTGCGGGAAATAGACCCCAGCGCCGGACAACCCGACCTTGCAACACAGCCCGACCTAATCGATTGCGTTGAGTTTTTGCGGAGTTTGCACCGCCCGATCGATCCAGCCGTGGCCGCCTTACCCCCCCTAGACACCGCGCCTTCGGAGCGCCAGGCGATCGAGTGGGAATACAAAATTGTGCGCGCCAATCGCCCCCTCTTTGCCAATCCTGTCACCTTTGCCCAACTTTGTCGCGAAGAAGCCCTGGCCGGTTGGATTTTGTTGGAAAAGTTTGATGATCGCCGGGTGCGATTTCGCCGGCCGCTGCACTTGCGCGACGAACTGGATCGATCGGCTCTGCCCTTTGATCCCTATCGCACCCAATACCAAGGGCCCGGCTTCCGCAATTGGGGTTGGGGAATTGCCGCCCTGCTCGCGGCGGTCACCATTCCGGCCTATGCAGGCTATGCCTGGGTTTCGGTGCAACTGTTGGGCCCTTGGCGCGATGATTTGCCCCGTCCGGCCCAGCGGGTGGCTCCGGCTACACCCCTGAATCCTCCCGCCGAGTCAGTGCTTGACATCCTCCCCGCCCCAAGGAACGAGGATTCCTAAGACTCACGACTTAGGTTTCTGTTTCATTGCACCTGCCTCCACTCTCAAGGAGTTTTCCGGTCTTACGGTTGCTCCACAGACTGACACCGCTAGCCCAGCGGCCCGTCAAATTCTAGCAGGCCCTAAAGGGCGGGGTTTTAGACCCCGTGTTAAGACAATAAATACACAAATGCAAATGCACGTCTGCCACCTGAAATTTACTTGAGAGTATTTTGACGAGACTTGAGTTCATAGTCGATGGGCCACCCGTATCTCAACAAACCCGTAGGCGGGAGCGTCTTAGAGCCTGGAAAACGACAGTACGACAAGAAGCAGAGAAATATTGGCCCCCAGGACAAAAAGCAGCGATCGGTCTAATCATGCTGCAAATAACCTATTTCTATGATTCTGTGGCTATGGATGTGGACAATATTGTCAAGCCAATTCAAGATGCCATAATTGGATTAGCCTACATTGATGATGATCAAGTCACTGATGTTCTTGTCAGAAAACGAAATCTGTCAGGCAACTTTAAAATTGAAAATATGACCTCAACCTTGGCAGAAGGCTTTCTTCGTGGAAATGAATTTTTGCATATTGTCGTCATTGATGCTCCCGATCAAGAGGTACTTATTTAATGGCAACTTCATCTGCAACTCTAGAAAGAGAGCGATTACTGCAACTAGCGGAAGAATATCGTAATCAGGGATATGAGGTTTATTTTCATCCGAGTCTTGAAGATCTGCCAAATTTTCTGAAGAATTATCGTCCTGATATGATTGCTCGGCGGGGGAATGAAGCTGTGATTATTGAAGTGAAGTCACGCCGTTCTCTGAGTTCCTCTTCTAGGCAATATCTCCAAAATTTAGCTCAATCCGTCGAACAGCATCCCGGTTGGCGCTTTGAGTTAGTGATGACTAATCCAGAGGATGCCGTCTACCCGCCAGAGGCTGAAGGCTCTCTTCAATCATCTGAAATCGAAACAAGATTGCAGATAGCAAGGCAACTTGCAACGCAACATCCAGAGTCCGCGCTCCTCTATTCCTGGTCTCTGGCGGAGGCAAGCTTAAGGCTTGTTGCAGAAAATGAAGGAGTGATTGTACAAAAACTTGATCCACACTATCTCGTCAAACAGTTGGTGACAGAGGGTGTAATTTCGCGCTCTGAGTATCAGGTACTTATGAATGCGCTTTCATTGCGCAATGTAGTTGCTCATGGCTTTAAGACCGTACAGATTACACAAGAGTCTATAGATCAGCTAATTGATATTGCCGAGCAACTGTTGAAAATTTCGCATATTAGTGCCGAATCAGACTAATTAACTCAAATGCAACAGACGATTTCAACTCAACAGTACTGCGTTAAAGGTTCTCTGTTGCCGCTGATTTTGCTCAACCAAGTTGATTGCGCCCTGCTACCCGATCGCGCCCTGGCCCGTTGGATGACCGGTTCGATCGCCAGCCTCGCGATCGCCTGGGGAGCCGGGACTGGCCCCGTGATCGCGGCGGAAACCATCACCCTTCGCTACGGCCCTTTGGGGGGAGCCTTGCCGGTCACCGATTTGGTGACTTGGGCCGATCGGGGAGAACTCTCGGATGATTTGGAAACCTATTTGATCTTGAGCCAGCAACGACCCGATCGGGTGCGCCAAATTTTGACCCAGCGGGTGACCATGCCCCCTGCGCTGCTCGATCGGGCCCTGGCCAGTTCCCAGGGAGTAATCCTGTTGGAGCAGTTGAGCCAAGTGTTGCAAGGGCCCAAGCACACCGACAACAATCAAAATCTCCGCCGGGCCCTGATGGCCGCAGCGGAGAATGACGGTCAAATTTCCCTGTTGGAGCTACTGCAAAAGTACCCGACCCAAAATGTGGATCTGCGGGTCGATCGACTGGTGAACTTAGCGGAAACTTGGCAACAATGGCGCGATCGGGGTGGTCAGTGGCTGGAGCAGCTCAATCAATGGGGAGACCGACTGCGATCGCGCCTGTTGTTTTGAAAAAGCATCACCCTGGCGACCATGCCCAGGTCTTGCAACCCTAGCGATACAGCAGTCGATTCAGAATGCTGCGACCATTGGGCGAAAACACTTCCACCCGAATCGTGTCCGGATCCGACGGTTGCCAGCTCACCCGATAGCGATGACCGCTATTGTTCCAGGTGTAGGTGCGGCGGCTGGCATTGCCACCCACGGAAGCCCCGCTCAAAAACAATGAATCCCCGCTATTTTCATTGCGGCCGTAGTAGGTGAGCGCGTTGCCTTGGTAAGCAATGCGCACGGTCCATTCCCCATCGGAAAATGTGCCGGTGGGCAAGCTTTGGGCCAAAACCACCGACGGGGCGATCGCGCTTTCAATCACTGGAACTGCCAAACCGAGTCCAATGGCCAAGGCGATCGCCGGCAGAGACATCATCGACTGCTTCATAAGTTGGAAAACATTGGGAAACGGATCCAAAACGGCTAAGGAGCTGAGAAAAACAATCGGCAGAGATGTTACACACCCCCGCCGAGAAGATCCAACTCGATTTTTATCTACCGCTTCTGAACCCCAGAATATCGGTGGAATCCTGAGATGGAAAGGAGTTGTGACCGATCGCTCGCAATTTTTAACAGACTGTAGAACTTTGCATTGGTTAGTTACCAAAACGCGAGTTCTCTGGGCCATGCCTCCGTTTCTCCAGGCCGCGCGACGCAAACATCAGGGTTTCAGAAAGAAGACGACAGACCCTAGGGCCTGTCGTTTGTTCCTGGAATCCAGCGGAAATGGTTAATTTTCGATGCCCAAATCGTCGTCACAAGGGGCTGAGGGATTAGAGGACAAACCCTAAGACAGTTGCCCGAAGTGGGTTTCAATCAGCTCGGGGATTCGATCGGGCGAGATCCGGGTGTGACGGGTTTTGTCCGGAAGGGTCACCACCGCTGGGCCGCGGCTACATTCCTTGAGACAGCCCGTGGTTTGTACCTTGACCCGATCGCTCAGTCCCCGATCGGCCAACGCCTGGTTAATCGCCCGGCAAACGCCATCGCTGCCCCGCTTCCGACAACTGGACTTTTGACAAATCAGGATTCTGCCGACGGGGCGGTTGGCAGGGCCCGTGGTGGCGCGATCGGTTGAGCGATCGCTTGCGTAATCGGTTGGGCGTGCCGATGACCGATCGGGCGAGGGGGACTGTGCAGGCGGCGTGAAGGGGGCCCGGT
>NZ_LIRO01000115.1:0-29042 GCF_002742025.1 Limnothrix sp. PR1529 | reverse complement strand
TGTTTAGATTCAACACTTCTGTATCAGAACCAATGAATACAGCCCTTACCTCGATTAGTAGCCCGTAGGGTGGGCACTGCCCACCGAGCCGTTGCTTCATGGTATCTGTGATATGGCGTGCCAATTATTTTAGGTGAAGGCTGTATCAAGCGAATATCAGAATTAGACTTGAAACTCAGCCTCAAGTAACTGTGTGATCTTGTTGTGACTTTGCAATCAATTCTCAAATAAAAAAGATAAACCCTGATGACTGTCAGACTTTCTTGAGCATCCAAATAGGCATGGTGTCCAAAATTTCTGCCATTTTTGCAATTACTCTCAGCGCCAGAAATGATTGATCAATGCCATCGATCCTTTGGATTACAAGTTTATGGCCTGCTTTTTTCACTGATGTACAGAGCGAAAACCACACTCCCAAAAATCAGTCAAGCGCCTTTAGGCCGTTTCAGCACTCGTGTCAGCGCTATGAATTCGATGGCGCTGATGTTGACGTAGTTTCAACATCAAATCGGGAGGCAACTTGGCAGACTTCCAATAGGCATCCTGGAAATTGGACTCGGCTAACTTTGCCATATGCAGGTCGGCCCCGGCAAAATTGGCTCCCAAAATATTTGCTTCTTGTAAGTTCACTCCCACCAACGATGCGCCCACAAAATCAGCCCCCAAAGCGCAGAGTCGATGAAGATTAGCACCATCAAAGGTTGCCCCAGTGAAGACCGCTTCGATCGAGTTAGTGACTGATAAATTGGCTCCGGTAAAGTTGGCCCCGATCGCCCTGACCCAAGTGAGGCTAGCTCGACTGAGATTCACCCCAATCAAATCTACCCCAATCAAGTTTGCGCCGTTCAGATTGGCTTCACTCAAGTTGGCACGGGTTAGGTTAGCCAACACCAAATTGGCTTCGCTCAAATTAATTCCCGGTAGCTCAGCCGCAATCAGATTAACTTCACTGAGATCTGCACCTCGAAAATTCCGTTCTCCTAAGCGATAGCGCCCCAACAGTTCATCTGCATCCATGACGTTATTCACCCCATTTACTTCAATTGGCTTGGGAATGAGCCAAATCGATCGCCCCTTGTCGTCACAAAAGGCTGTTACTGCTCAATATGACTGAATTATGACGAAGTATTGTCATCAATTCTGGGCAATCGACAATCTCACTGCTTCCCTCTATTCTGTTCAGAATAACGATGAGTAGAAACGAGTTGGCTTAATTATCGATTGATTTAGTTTTTATTCCCTTCCAGTCAATCTATCTTTACAAGTAGTTTGAGGGTGAATTCTGAAACCGCATGGGTGAAAGCTGTCGTGGATTCATAGGGCAAAACATTCCGTCCTGGAAGTTTGTAGCCTTCACCTTGGGGAAGGTTTTCAAGGTAAAGATTGAGACGCTGATCGGGACTTTCCTGCTTGCCGCTTTTGCTGATGCTAGAAGCGGTTTCCCCAAACAAGGCCAAGGTTGGGTAGGGGATTTTGCGAATTTTTTCGGCATAGCCCTTCTGCCAAAACCGAGCCAGAAACGCAAAAACCGCATGGCGACTGGCCGGATCCGCAGCCCCTTGATCCAGCATGGAAAGCCATTCTTCGTCAATGTCTGGCAAGGCAGCAAAAAGCTGTTTTGCCGAAAAAGAACTCAAAAATTGCCGCCGCTTCGCATATTGAAAAAAAGCAGCCCCGATCCAAGAGTCAAACAGCCCATTCCAGAGCAATTTCTGTTGCCACTTTGGCGCAACTTCCGCCATCACTTGCCAAGCAGGCGGCCCCGAGAGAATCAGGCCGCGAATGTCGATCGCCCCGTTGGCATTGGTCGATCGCTCCACCATCTCGATCGCCACGGGAAACAGCGCCCCTTGCACCACCAAAATCACCGGCCGCTGCACCACTGTTTGCACAAAATGCAGCAGTTGATCGGCCCAATCTTCTGGATAAAGGGCGTAACGAGGCTTGGCCGCATCCCCACAGCCCAACAGATCTGGATTAAAGATGGCTAAGGCACTGCCCGATCGCTCCCAAGCATTAATGAACCGCGTCCAAAAGTGTCGCGATAGGCCAACCCCGATCGGGTGAATTAATAACAAAACTGGCTGATTCGGCTGGGCTGTTCCCCACTGATCATAGCTACAGCGATAGCCTTGCCAATCATAAAATTGAGTGGCGCGATCGGTCGAATTTTGCAGATTAGTCATGGTAATTGCTCGCAAATAATGGCTAAATTCAGGTGTCTGTTTTGGCTTTTCAGATATCTTCCGCAATTGCCTCATGAACTTGAGTTTTGAAACTGGCTCATGAACTTGAGCTTTGAAATTGAGTTTTGAAATTGAGTTCAAAGATGGGGCGAAGGGTGAATGCAACAACGGTGATTTCTTAACTGGACTCCGAAGACTTTGGATCCGGATCACAGCGAATTTCTACCATGAATCCGTCAGGGTCGTAAAAGTAAACACCGCGACCAGTGGGGCGAGTGACGGGCCCATGGGCGATCGCCACTTGGTGCTGCTGAAGGACGACAAGGGCGCGATCAAACGCTTCGGGGGCAATATCAAAGGCCAAATGATTGGCGCGGGTAAATTGCTGATCCGGATCCGGGTGCGGCGGCTGTAGGTCTGGCTCCCAAAACAAATCCAAAATCAAGCCATCGGGGAGCAAAAAGTTGGCAACCTTGCCCGCCGCCACCAGGGATTTAAGGGTGCTGGGAACCCGATCGCCCGTTAACTCCTCCAGACCCAACAGACCGCCATAAAAGCGACGGGCGGCCGCCATGTCCTTGACGTTGAGGGCGATGTGGTGAACCTTGCGCAGGGTGGCTAGTCCCAATCCAACGGACGCTGACGGGGCGGATGCCAACCCACAAGGCAAAGGAGACAAAGATGGCGAATCAACATCCGGGGTCACATCCGGGGTCACATCCGGCGCGATCGCTTCAGGGTTCACCACTCGATCGACTGCTGTTTCCATCGCTCCATGCTTTCCCAACGCTTCGTGCCTTTCAGGTTAACAGGGCGATCGGGTGGGTGTCGTTGCCGTAAATTTGCGGAGAAAGGTGCTGAGAACCGGCGCATGAGTCACAGACCAGGGGTGAAGGGCAGGATCGATCGCGCCGTTCCAAACATCCTCTTAGAATGGGACAGCGACCGCTGCCCTTGGTCATCCAATCGCTGCGCTTTGCCGCGTTGAAATGTTTGCCGCGTTGAAATGACTGTGCTCAACGCCAAAGCGGCCTGGAGCAATCCCAGGGCCATACCCAGAGCTATTCCAGAACTATTGCTGTATTTTTTTGATCTCAACTGATCCCAATTGATTTCAACATTGATTTCAACTCGCGTCCCAATTGATTCCAACTCGCGATCGCCTAAGTATGCCTGAACCCAACGCAACCCCATCCGCTGTCCAGTCGCCCGACTTGTCCCCGATCGCCCCTGGGGAAACTACCGCTGGCTCGCTGCCCGATTCGGAGGTGATTGAACTGCCGCCGGATTTCGTGTTGCCCACGGGTTTGGCGGCCATCTCAATTCTGTTTTTGGCTTGGAACTTGTTGGCGGCGTTGGCGCTGGCGGCGTTTTCGGCGTTTTTGACCCTGCAAGCGGCCACCCTGCGGCTGTTGTTCACGGCAACGGCTTTGGACATTTACCGGGGCGACAAGCTGATTCGGCGCTTTCCTTACCAGGATTGGGAAAACTGGGATATCTTTTGGTACTACCTACCGACCCTGTTCTATTTCAAGGAAGTGAAGAGCTTGCATTTCCTGCCCATCTTGTTTGACCCCAAGCTCTTGCGGGCCTGTTTGGAAGCGAAACAACTACCCAAGCGCCGCGCTTGGCAATAGGGCCGCTGGGGCACGATCGAGCGCCGGGGAAATTTCTGAGGGCGATCGAGCGGGAGCGATGGAATTGGCGAGATCGGTCACTTTCGGGAAACCCGACCAAAAATCGGGTGGGGTTAATCAACGGCTACGAATCATAATCGTTCAAGGAACTGGGATGATGGCGGCCAAGGTTTAAACGCTCAGTGTTGTTCCGCTTGAGCGTTCCACTGTTTGCAATCTAGTGCTTGAAATGTCTGATATTGCTGATCTGTCCGAATCGATCGATCGCCCCTCGGAAACCAACTGGGACGATGAACCGTTGCCCACCCCTGCCCCATCGCCCCAGGTGGGAGAAGCGGCGACGGCCGGAACACCGGTCAGCTCGGCAGATCGATCGAGCACAGCAGCGCTGACAGCCACAGGGGAATCGATCGCTGATTTGGCCCCCGAGGCTTCCCCCGCCCCGGAACCGACAGCGACACCGGAAACGATCGACGCACAATCCCCGATCGACAGCTCCCCGGTGGCTCCGGCCCCGATCGTCGCGGCTCCAGAGTCGGCAGCGCCTCCAGCGGATAACCCCGATCGAGCAACGCCAGCAGCCACTTCAAGTGCAGACCCAAATCCAAACCCAGATCCCGATCCAAGCGCACAGCCCAATCTAGACCCAGCGCCAACTTCAAATTCCCAAAATCCCCAATCAGCCACCCAAGCCTTGGCCGATCGCGTGGCCGATCTCCAAGAGCAACGCGATCAACTGCTGGCGGAAATTGCCCAAGCCCGTCGCGACCTCAGCCGCATTCTCAGCTTGGGAACTGCCGAGCTGGAACAGCGCCGCCAAAACCTGACCGCCAGCATTGAGCAACTGGAGCGCCGTCAGGAACGAATTCGCCAGGAAATGAAAAGCACGTTTGCCGGTGCATCCCAAAACGTTGCCGCCAGGGTTCAGGGTTTCAAGGACTACCTGGTGGGCAGTTTGCAAGAGTTGGTGGCCGCCGCCGAGGAATTATCCTTTGCGCCGCCGCCCGCCCCAACTCCAGCCCCGGCTCCGGAGCGATCGGCCCCCACGCCACCCACCGCGATCGAGGGACAATTTCAGGGCGATCGCCGCAAAATTGAGCAAATCCTAGAGCGATATCGCACCCGGCCGGACTATTACGGCCCCCCGTGGCGTTTGCGGCGCACCTTTGAGCAGGTTCACGCCGATCGGGTCAGTCAGTGGTTTTTTGACCTCAGCGGTCGAGGGGCCCTGCGCACCATGGGCAGCCGTCTACAAAACATCCTGGTGGTTTCCGCCACCATCTCTGTGCTGCGGGCCATCCATGGCGATCGACTCCGAACCCTGATCCTGATCGACAGTCCCGAGCGGCTGGGCGACTGGCGGCGCGGCCTGCAAGACTCCCTGGGCATTTCCCGCGCCGACTTTGGGGCCGAACAGGGCGTAATGCTATTTGAGTCCCCGGATCCCTTGGCGCAACGGGCCGATCGAATCCAGCGGGGCGGTGGCGTGCCGTTCATTGTGGTGGACGAGTCCGACGGCCGCATTAGCCTTTCGTTGTTGCAATTTCCCCTATGGCTGGCGATCGCGCCGGATCCCCGGATTGCGCCCCCCAGCGGCCTCGGCGGCAGCGGCTATGACTACTAACGTTGAGCTAGCCGACACCAATGGTCAGTATCGAGTAGACACCGCGAATGAGTTGTTAGGGCCAGTTGTTAGGGCTAATCCAAGCGATCGAGGGCTGAAGCCCCATGGCGATCGGGCAACGAGAGTGGCAAAATTCGTAAAAATCCTTGAAGCTTCAAGCCATCCAACCTATTGATGGCTAGCATGTCCAAGTAACTGCAACCAGTTCAAGATCACTGGGCGCTGTATTTCGGTGTGGTGCAACCTATGGTGAAGCTGAAAATCGTTCAACCCACGATCTTCAAAAGCCGGCCAGTCTCGTCGAGTGAACTGCCAACCGCAGAAAAACTCTCGGTTGCCCCCCGCGAACTCACGGTACAGGCGGCCGTCTTGGAAGGAAGTCACTATCGGGTGACCCTGATCGAGCCGATCGGGAATCGCCAAGAGTGGTTCATCTTTAAGGATCATTTGGAAATTGCCGCCGTCCCCACCCTGGTTGTCAAGAGCGAAACCGTTTTTAAAACCCGTGTGGCCCTGTCTTCGGCCCTGAGCAGCGCGGAGAAGCTGAGTGTGGCCCGGGGTGAATTTCCCCTTGAAAGCTACGAAGAAGCGCCCGATTCCCACCTGAGCGTGGTGTTGATGCAGCCCCTGCGCGATCGCAAAAATTGGGTCGTGTTTAAGGGGCACATCGAGCTATTGAACGTGCCGCCCTACCCGCCGCCAAAGGACGCAACTAATTTTCCGCCCCTGCCCAAGATTCGGGTCAAAGTGCCCACCATCTTTAAGCAGCGCCCCGTCTCTTCCGCAGAACTCAAGGATGATGAAGAAGTGTCCGTATCGCCGGGCGATTTTCGGATTCGGGCCATCAGTCGATCGGGCAGCCACTATCAGGTGCAGCTCAGTGAGCCGGTGGGCGCTCGCCAAACTTGGTTTGTGTTTGCCGGCCATGTGGACTTAATTGATGCCGATCAGTTGCTTTCGGCCAGTCCTGCTCCTAGCCCTGCCCCGGCTCCCGCTCCTAGCCCCGTGCCCGCCCCGGCTCCGGCCCCAAGACCTGCCCCGGCTCCCGCACCTGCGCCCGCGCCTCAGCCTGCGCCCGCGCCTAGTCCTAGCCCCGCGCCTTCCCGCGGCCCCGCCATTCGGATCCTTGGCTATGGTGTGGTGGGAACCCGTGATCCAATTGTGCCGAACGGCTCCTTTTTCTGGGGAGAAGCGACTAAGGACGGCACCAGGCTCCCTGAGTCGGAAGAAATTGCCCGCAACATTGTGCGGATGGCTCAACAGATGCAGCGAATTCGCACCAAATTGGGCGATCGCGCCATCACCATCACCAGTTGGTATCGACCGCCAGCGGTGAACCGGGCTGTGGGCGGCGCTTCCAACTCAACCCACATGCGAGGCCATGGGGTGGATTTTGTGGTGGAGGGTCTTTCGCCCCAAGCGGTGCAGCGGATTCTGGATCCTTGGTGGGAAGGGGGTCTGGGATATGGCTCCACCTTCACCCATGTGGATAACCGGGGGTATCGGGCCCGGTGGAATTACGGCAATTAATGTCTGAAGTGGGTGATCCCATCTAGCGCCTAAGTGGGTGTCTGAGAAGTAACTTGAGAGGCCTGCAAAGCACGAGTCGTCGTGGAGCAAGGGGCTGAAGCCCCTTGTTTTCGATGATCGATGAGACTCGCAAGGTGGCAGTGATGACTTTTCAGATATCCCCTAAAATTTCGCGAACTCCGCTGCTAAAGTCTGGCTGCTAAAAAACGGCTTCCCCCCGATCGATCAGGGGGAAGCACCTTTGCAGCAAATTTCAGCCCGATCGCCTAGCGGGAGGCGACAGTTTGCGCCAAGGCCACCCGCATTCGATCGACAGTACGTGCATTTTCCGCCGGGCTGCCCACGGTAATACGCAATCCGCCTCCTGTGTGACGAATCAGGGTTCCCTGCTGCTTAAGCTGCTGCACCAAATGAGCCATGGCTTCATCGGTGTTGGCGGCTCCCTTCAGGCGAGCGTAAAGAAAATTCGCTTGGCTGTCCCACAGTTCCAGTCCTGGCAGGGCCCGTAACTGCTGGAGCAATCGATCGCGCTCCGTCAAAATTTCTGGGACGATCGCCAACAGGTCTCGGCGGTGGGCCAACGCGGCGAGGGCGGCCGCTTGGGTAAAGCTGGGCAGGTTGTAGGGTAGGCGTACCTTTTCCAGAATGGCGGACAATTCGGGATTGGCGATCGCGTAACCCACCCGATGGGCCGCCAATCGAAACGCCTTCGAAAACGTCCGCAACACCACCCAGTTGGGCCGCGCTTGCAGTTCGCCCACCACGGTGCGACGACTGAATTCAAAATAGGCTTCGTCAATCACCACCAAAATATTGGGTGGCAGTCCCCGCAACCAGTTGAGTTCCGCCGTCGTCAGAGCGTTGGCGGTGGGGGAGTTGGGATGCACCATCCACACCACCCGCACGGGCGAGGGGGTCAGTTGCGCTTGGGCAATGACCTGACGCGCGGCATCCAGATCAATTTCAAAGGTTTTGGGCGATCGGCCCACTCGTTCCACCGGAATTCCCAGGGTTTGGGCCAAAATCCCATACATGCCAAAGGTGGGCTGGGCCACCAACACGCGACCACGACCGCCCACACAGGTGGCAATCAAGATCGATCGAATTAATTCATCCGAGCCATTCCCCACGGAAATTTGCCCAGGGGCGATCGCCTCCGCCGTGCCGTTGGCAATGGCCGAGCAGGCTTCATTCACGTATTGGGCGATCGCCCGCTTCAGATCCGTATGATCGCCTCCCGGGTAACGGTTGGTTTCAATCAGGTTCTGATAGGTTAAGCAGAGTTTTTCTTTCAGCGCTTCCGGCAACTGATAGGGACATTCATTGGTGTCCAGACGATCAATCTCAACGCCCGTGGGTAACTCTCCCCCCGGGTGAGCCTGATAGGCGACAAACTCAACCAAATCTGGACGCAAAAACTCCAACATGGTGCGGGCTACAAATGGCTGTTAGGGAGGTTGACCGGCCTTCCGTCTTCAAACAACGGAATGGGCTGCACAAAAAATCTGAAACAAACCCCAAAAATTCAATTTCAACTGCAATTAGATGGGCAACACCGATATTGATCTGCTGTTGATCTGTTATTGATCTGTAGTTAGTCTGTGATTTGGCTAGGATCCCCCCCTTGAATCGCGAACTGAATCACAGGTAGAACACAAACTTAATCTAGTTCAAGCAAGCCAGTCTAATCAAGCTAGTTTCATTGGGCTAATTTAGTCGGGCTAATTCGCTCAGGCTCATTCAATCCGACTAATTCAACCGGGCTGATGCAATGCATTGGATAAGTTGATTAGTTGGGGCTTCCATAGCACCGGGTTGAAAAGCCACCAGTTAACGCAAAAATGATCAGCATTGAAACAAGAATTGATTGGCGATTTAACCTAAAGATGGCTTGAAGATGGCTTGACCTGAAGGTGGCTGGATGGGGCTGAAGGTTCTTCAAAAATGATCTAGTCCCAAAACCACGGCGGCCAACATTTTCTCAAGATTTTTGAGGATGCATTTGGACGATCGCCCTCATCATACCGAGATTCTCCTTGCAAAAACACTGGACTCCAGAAAACGCAATCGAAAACCGGTTGGGGCCTCCGCTCTGCCCGACCTTGGGGAGCGATCGTCGCTGGCCTCGGAGGCGATCGCTCCAGCAGCACATTCAGCGGCCCCATCGGCTCCCTATAGCCCCGTCAGGTTGACCTGAACCGATCGCGCCACTCGATTGGCCTTGGCCCGGGCCTGGTCGATCGAGTCAGCCCGCGCCAGGGCCACCCCCATCCGCCGATATTGACGGGTGCTGGGTTTGCCAAACAACCGCACATCCGTGCCCGGCTCCATCAGGGCTTCCGCCAACCCGTCATAGACCACCGACTCTGCGGGATCCGACTGGCGATTGGCCAAAATGGCAGCACTCGCAGCCGGTTCGTAAACCGTAATTTCTGGGATGGGCAACCCCAGAATGGCCCGCAGGTGCAACTCAAACTCGTTCAGGTTTTGGGAGATGAGAGTGACCATGCCCGTGTCGTGGGGGCGGGGCGACAGCTCAGAGAAAATGGCAGCGTCAGGCGTGATGAAAAATTCCACCCCAAAAATGCCCGCGCCGCCCAGGGCCTCCGTCACCCGTTGGGCGATCGATTGGGCCTGTTTCAACAGCTCCGGAGCGATCGGGGCCGGTTGCCAGGATTCTTGATAGTCACCGCGTTCTTGACGATGGCCGATCGGGGGGCAAAACAACGTTGGCCCCGCCCACTGCCGAATCGTCAGCAGCGTGATCTCCAGCTCAAAGTGAATAAATTCCTCAACAATCACCTTGGCTTGGTCACCGCGCCCCTGTTCGGTGGCGTATTGCCAAGCGGTGGTTAGCTCCTCGGGCGATCGCACCACGGATTGACCCTTGCCCGACGAAGACATCACCGGCTTCACCACATTCGGAAAGCCAATCTCTGCCGCCACGGCCTGCAATTCCGCCAAGGCGGCCGCATAGCCATAGCGAGCCGTGCGCACCCCCAACTCGCCCGCCGCCAAGTCCCGGATTCGATCGCGGTTCATGGTGTAGTGGGTGGCGGCGGCCGTTGGAATGACGGTGATTCCGCGTGCTTCAAACTCCGCGAGCTTTTCGGTGCGAATTGCTTCAATTTCCGGAACGATGAAATCTGGGCGATGCTTCGTCACGATCGACTCCAGCGCATCCCCATCCAACATTGAGATGACCTCTGCCTCGTCGGCCACCTGCATCGCGGGCGCATTGGCATAGCGATCGACCGCAATCACCTGGTTGCCCAGACGCTTGGCCGCGATCGCAAACTCTTTGCCTAACTCGCCGGAGCCAAGCAGCAAAAAGGTTTTAGGCAAAGTAGAACCGGTGACGGACATGAACTTTCAACACACCATAGCTGAACGATCATCAACGCCGCAGCCCCAGACCAGAGGCCACGTTTTCCCTGAACATTTTTGCCTGAACGCTTTCCTGGATGCGGTCAACGCCACGGAACTGGATTCGGCTCTTTCTGGAGGCGGCACTGATTCCAGCGCAACCACCCGATCAAGCACCCATCCCAGTCCCGATCGCCATCCCGATCGCCCCTTAGAAATCGCTCAGGCAACCCAGGGCAAAAGCCCGTTCAGATAACCTTCCTATTATCACGCGGTGGGGGCGATTTCCACAGAGAGCGGGCGACGCAGCGGTTGGTATCTAGCCGAAACAAATCGATCAATCCCCGCCAAATCCCGATGGGCTGTAATCTCCTGATAAGACCCCTTGGCCCACAACAGTTCCATCACCGTCGGAGCCTGCCCAGCCATCACCTCCACCAACCAAACGCCACCCGGTCGGAGATAGGCCGGAGCCGTCTTCACCAAATGACGCAAGCAATCGAGGCCATCGGATCCCCCATCGAGCGCCCCATGGGGTTCATGGTCAGCAACTTCCGGCTGCAACGCAGGCACTTCCGCACTCGGGATATAGGGCGGATTGGAAACCATCCCCGCCAGGTGGCCTGCCAGATCCGTCAGGGGTTCAAACCAGTTCCCCAACGCGAGGTGAATTCGGTGATCCAACCCTGTGTGCATGGCGTTGAGATGGGCAATTTCCAGCGCCGCTGTCGATCGATCCACTGCCCAAATTGTTGCCTCCGGCATGGCTTCCGCCAGCGCCAGGGCGATCGCCCCGCTCCCCGTTCCCAAATCCGCCCAAACCCCCCGCCGCAAGAGGGCATTCGTCGCCGTCAGCTCCCAAGCCAAGTCCACAATTAACTCCGTCTCGGGCCGAGGAATCAGCACCCCGGGAGACACCTGCAGCCGAAAATTGCGCCAGCCCACCACCCCAGCCAAGTACTGCACCGGTACGCGATCGATCAATCGCCGTTGCCACAATTGATCCAGGCGTTCTAGGTCGATTCCCGAAGGCAAATCGCCCACCTGGAGCCGCAGCCGCAGCCGATCGACCCCGGCCCATTCAACCAAGAGCCAATCCAGTTCCCCAATGGGCACTTGCTGCTCCGATGCTTGGCGGCGCGCTTGCGCATACCAAGTCCAAAAATCCGCTGTCATGGATCACACCGCTCCGCAATTGCCACAAAGCCCCGAGTGAACAGTGCCCCGCTGCGATCGCTTTGTACCGCTTCATGGCCCTTCTCGCAATGACCGGGCCACAAATTGTGCCCATGGAACCCGCCCAAAAATCAACGGCAACCATTGGCCCGAGCACCCACTTAGGCGATCGGCAATCCATTTCAGGAATGATTTCGGCTAAAACACGCCCGCCAAGGCCAAAACGCACCGATCGCCCGCCAGCACAGAACACCTCAGGCGCGGTTGTTAATTCTGAACTGCAACACTCTCCCCAGATCTTGAGCCTCAGATCTTTTGATTTTTGCAAGGAATTTCATATCATGGCAAAGTCAGAGATCTTGCAAGGGCAATGCCCAATCCTTAGTCATTATCAGCGGGTGCTGTTAGCCCAAATTCCTTACTGTCACCATCAATTAATAGCTTTCATATGATTCAAGCCTTAAGTTTTTTTTCAGGGTGTATGGGCCTTGATTTAGGTCTCGAAAAAGCGGGCATTGAAGTGTTACTCGCATCAGAAATTGATCCAGCCGCTCGACAAACTATTCAACTGAACCGTCCCTACCTACCCCTATTGGGCGACGTGAGAGATTACACAGCCCCCGAAATTCGATCCCTAGCCAAGCTAAGAGCTAATCAGGATCTTGATTTAGTCGTTGGTGGGCCACCTTGCCAAGCTTTCAGCAGTGCTGGCAAACGGCAGAGCTTTAATGATGATCGCGGCAATGTTTTTTTATTATTTATTGATTTGGTAATTGAATTAAATCCTCGTTTTTTTGTCCTGGAAAACGTCCGAGGATTGCTATCAGCCACGCTTCAACACCGCCCCATGCACCTGCGCGGCAAACATGCACCACCCCTGAATCCAGAGGAAAAACGCGGTAGTGCCCTAGTGCACATCATTCAAAAAATTAAATCTGCTGGCTATAGTGTTTCATTCAATCTATACAATGCTGCTAATTTTGGCTCTCCTCAACAACGAGAGCGGGTGGTAATTGCTTGCAGTCGTGATGGGCAGAAATTGCCCTATTTAACACCAACCCATTCTGAAACAGGGCTTTATAATTTGCCGCGCTGGCGCACGCTACAGGATGCCTTAGCGGGCTTACCTGCCGAAGGTCATGAATTTGTAAAATTCCCTGAAAAGCGCTTGAAATATTATCGCCTGTTAAAAGCCGGACAATATTGGCGAGATTTGCCACCAGAACTACACGCGGAAGCCCTTGGCGGTTCCTATCAAGCTGTGGGCGGAAAAACAGGTTTTTATCGCCGTCTAGCCTGGGATAAACCATCGCCCACGATCGTCACCCATCCAGCGATGCCAGCGACCGACTTGGCGCATCCTGAGGAAGATCGCCCCTTAAGTATTCAGGAATATAAACGCTTACAAGAATTGCCAGATGATTGGGTGATTGCGGGTAAATTACTCGATCGCTATCGCCAAATTGGTAATGCAGTTCCCTGTTCGCTAGGGAAGGCGATCGGTCAAATGTTGCTTGACTATCTCAACGGTCAAACAGAAACCAAATATCCTGACTTTCCCTATTCTCGTTACTCTAAAACCGATGACGTGAGCTGGTGGGCCGACGTGGTTGGCAACTCAGAAGAGTCGGAACATCATCCTGATCAATCACAGCAACTTTGCCTAGATATCTTTTAATCTATTGCCCATTCTGAAAAGCAAGATAGGCCGCCTCAATATCCAAAATCATGGTTTTTATGCTGTCCTCAACTAGTTCATACTCAATCCCAATCTTCGACCAGAATTTTTGACCACAAGCCCGAGGAATTGTGGGACTAGAAAAGTTCCAAGTCCCTAAACAAAACGCAGCAGCAAATAGAGAAAACTCATGAATAGCTAACTCTTCCTGGGATCTGGGCTTTTGGCTACCGGTTAATGTGCCAGGTGTCGTTTTGAGTTGCGTGAAGATCGGGTTGGTTTGGCCCACCTCAAAAATAATGATGTCTATTCCTGTAATTTTGATCCCAAAGTCTTTTTCTGGACTGATGGTATAAGGACTGATTTTAGCCAAATCTTCCCATAGTTGACCCATTTTGGTGCTTAAACTGCGAGAAATTGCATTACTAGCAGTAAAGAGTGTTGCACCACAGAGTTCATAGAGATTTTTGGGATTTTCAGCCGCTTGGCGAGGCGATCGCACTAGGGACGGGATTGAGTCAATAAATTGCTGGGCAAATGCATGACATTTTTGGGCGATCGCCTCTGATTGGTTTTGGCGATCGAGTACAGAGTTGCTTTGCCGATCGGCTGTAATTTGTTCGCGGCAATAGTCCAGCAATAGCGGCTTGATGGCAGTTGCTCGCTGATAGGTCGTTTGCAAACTCGGCTTGATTTGTGGAGGAACTGTTATTGACTTGGCATAAGAATCAATTAACGCTGCCCGATCGCCCAAGGAGAGCGATCGCAAGTCATCTATTTTCAAATCATTCATAAAGTCTGGCCGAGATGATTAGCAGAGCAGAATCATTCAGCATATTCCAGGTAGGGGCGCACCGATGTGCGCCCGCAATTGCGCCAGCTTTAAAAAGTGCCCGCCAAGGCCGAAACGCAGCGATCGCACACCAAGGGATGTTCCTCAATCGTGCTGACCGAAGGCGAATAGTTCCAGCAACGATCGCACTTGTGCCCCTCGGCATCCACCACGCCCACGCCCAGCGGCTCCGATTCAAAGCTGTATTTCAAGCCCTGGAGCCGATCGACTCCATCCAGCAATTCCACCTGGGACGTGATGAACAAATAACGCAATTCATCGACTCCGTTGGTGTCATCGCCCAGGGAAGAAACCGGGTTGAATTTCGACAGTTGATCGCGCAGGGAATCATCGGCCACATAGAGCAGCAACTTCGCTTCCAGGCTGGCCCCGATCGCCCCATCCTTGCGGGCCGCTTCCAAGACCTTGTTGGTTTCCATGCGAATTTGGCGCAGGTTCTGCCACTTTTCCGCGAGGGTGGGTTGCGACCAGGCGGGATCGATCGCCGTCCAACCGGCTTGGAATACCGATTGATGGGATTTGGTGTAGGGAATCGCTTGCCAGATGTCTTCGGCCATGTGGCAGAGCACCGGGGCGATCGCCTTGGCCAGGTTTTCCAGGGCGATCGCCAAGACCGTTTGGCAACTGCGGCGACGGAAGGCGGCCGGCGCGCTGATGTAAAGTCGATCTTTGGCGATATCTAGATAGAAATTCGACAGATCGACCACGCAGAAATTCTGCACCGTTTGGAAGAACTTGAAGAATTGGAAACTGTCGAAGGCTTCCGTAATTTCGCCAAAGACTTCCGAGATTCGATGCAGCAAATAGCGATCGAGTTCCGGCAGTTGATCGTAGGGAACCGCATCCGTTGCCGGGTCAAAATCGTGCAGATTGCCTAACAGGAACCGCGCCGTATTTCGGATCTTGCGGTACACATCGGCCATCTGTTTCAGGATTGTTTTCCCGATCGGCACATCAGAGGAATAGTCCACCGACGACACCCACAACCGCAGCACATCCGCACCGTAGGGCGGGTTTTGTTTTTGATCCTTGCCGCCGTTGATGATTTCCAGCGGGTCGATGATGTTGCCCAGGGATTTGCTCATTTTGCGGCCCTGTTCATCGAGCGTAAACCCGTGGGTCAACACCGTTTTATAGGGCGCATGGCCGGAGTTGGCGACGCTAGTGAGCAAGCTCGATTGGAACCAGCCCCGGTGTTGGTCGGAGCCTTCCAGGTAGAGATCGACGGGGTAGCCCAGGCCACGCTGTTTGGCCACCGCCGCCCAGGAGGAGCCGGAGTCGAACCACACATCCATCGTGTCCGTGCCCTTGGTGTAGGTGCGGCCGTTACTGCGGTAGGGTTCCGGCAACAGTTCCGCCACGGACAGTTCCCACCAGGCATCGGAGCCGCGATCGCGGAAAATGTCGCGCACATGGGCGATCGTCTCGGCGTTCATCAGCACCTCGCCGGTTTCCGCGTCGAAGAACGCCGGAATCGGCACGCCCCAACTGCGCTGGCGGGAAATGCACCAGTCCGATCGCTCGCCCACCATCGACTCAATCCGGTTTTGGCCCGTGGCCGGAATCCAACGCACCTCCCCGATCGCCGCCATGGCCGCCTCCCGGAAGCCATCCACCGAGGCGAACCACTGCTCCGTCGCTCGGAAGATCGTCGGCTTTTTCGTCCGCCAATCGTAGGGATATTTGTGAGCGTAGGGTTCTCGCTTCAGCAGTGATCCCGCCTCGGTCAGGGCGGCGATCACCGCGTCGTTGGCATCCTTCAGCACGTTCAACCCGGCGAAGGGGCCGGCTTCCTCAGTGAAATTCCCCCGATCGTCCACGGGCGACAGCACCCCCAACCCGTACTTTTGGCCGGTGATGAAGTCCTCTTGACCATGGCCGGGAGCCGTATGCACCAGCCCTGTCCCCGATTCCGTGGTGATGTATTCACCGCCGATCACGACGGGCGAGGTGCGATCGAACAGCGGATGCTTGTATTGGCAATGCTCCAACAGCGCACCCTTGAACGTGGCTCGCACCGTCAGGGCTACCCCCAAGATGGTTGCCAGCGACTCCGCCAAATCCTTGGCCACCACCAGATAGCGCGGCAGGCCCGCCAGTTCCCCGGCCGTATCCACCACCGCGTAATCCAAAGCCCCATTCACGGCCACGCCCAAGTTACCGGGGATCGTCCAGGGGGTCGTGGTCCAAATCGCCACGCCCAAGTCCGCCGCAAACTCGCCCAGCACCGATTGAGCCGCCGCGCTCAGTTCCGTCACCCGAAACGCCGCGTAGATCGATTGGGAAATGTGCCCCTCGGGATATTCCAACTCCGCTTCCGCCAAGGCTGTTTGGGAACTGGGACTCCAATGCACCGGTTTCAGACCGCGATAGATATAGCCCTTGGTGAACATTTCGCCAAAGACTTCCAGTTGCGCCGCCTCGTATTCCGGCTTCAGGGTCAGGTAGGGATTTTCCCAGTCGCCCCACACGCCCAGGCGCATGAATTGGGCTTTTTGGATCTCGACCTGTTCGAGGGCGTAGGCTTTGGCTTTTTGGCGCAGGGCGATCGGGGTGAGGCCGGCGCGTTCGTCTTTGCCCAGGGATTGCAGCACTTTCAGTTCGATCGGCAGGCCGTGGCAGTCCCAACCGGGAACGTAGCGCCCCTTGCGGCCGCGCAGCAGTTGGTAGCGGTTGATGATGTCCTTCAGGGTTTTGTTGAGGGCGTGGCCCATGTGCAACGACCCGTTGGCGTAGGGTGGGCCGTCGTGCAGGGTGAAGGTTTCGCCGGGGTTGCCTGCTGCCAAGGTTTCGTAAATGTTGGCTTCTGCCCAGAAGGCCTGAATTTCCGGTTCGCGCTTGCTGGCGTTGGCCCGCATGTCGAAGGCGGTCTGGGGCAGGTTAACGGTGTCCTTATATTGGCTTTCGGCCTTGGCAGTTTTGTCGGCAGTCACGGCGGTGTCGCTTGCGTCATCAAAGGGTTGCAGTCCCTAAGATTCTACCGGCTGACGGCCGGGCTGGCGGGGTGGCTGAAATTCAGGATCGGTATAATGGTTTGTGAGGTTTTCTTGGCGGGGCGATCGGGGGTGGGACGATGAATGCAATCAGCTACTCGGCGCTGCGGGCGAATTTGGCGAGCACGATGAATCGGGTTTGTGACGATCGCGAGCTGTAATGACGAGTCGCATCATGCTCTTGGACTTGTCACTGAAATGTAGGCAAGCGCATTGAATTTCGTATGCCAGCTCAATTACAGAAATGAAAGCTGACCAGAAAATGCTTGTTACATTTGATTCCAATGTATGGAGAAAAGTGGTATCCCCAAAAGCATTTCCCCGCGATCCAGATCGGGTTTTCTATGAAAAAATTCATCACTTCTTGCAGAATGGTCAATTGAGGGGACGACTCTCAGAGACAATTTTTACCCTGGAGGCGATTGAACGAGATAAAAGATCGAAGACATTGAGTTCAGCCAGGTTCAACGTGATAGTTCAAGAGGCGTTTGAAGCGGATGGATCTATTAGGATGACCATTCAGCTTGCTTCTGATCCATCATTACATCCTGGAAATTCTGACTATCTCAACAAGCATCTAGAAGATGCTGAAAAGCTTGGACTTCAGATTATGCCATGTCCTCGATTCGGAAGATTTGTAAATCCAGACATCAAGGACAGCTTGTATGTCATACCGGACTCTTCTTCTATTGATCAATGGATGACGACTTTTGCAATGGTTGCAAAAGAGTTAGAAACTCGTGGGGTTGGTATGTCTATAGTTCAGAAATTAGGGGAAGAGTATATGGCACAAGGTCAGATATGGCCTGAAGGATTAGATAATGCTCCAAGTGCAGATGTTAAAAGAGCAGTAGCTGAATGGGCTGATGGAGATTCTGTGGCAGCACACGTCGCATTTGGAAATTACTTTTTCTGTACTCTAGATCAGGGAAAAAGTGCTGGTAGTCCGTCTGTCTTTTCTCCAGAAAATAAGCTTTGGCTAGAATCTGAATACCAAATCAAATTCGTAACGCCAAAGGAACTGTGCGAATTAATGAACTAAGCCAGTAGGCTTCATAGCGTTCCCAGGCTTTGCGTGGGAATGCACGAGGGATGCTCTACATCCCTTCAAGACTGGAGATCGAAATGAGACGCAGAGCGTCTGGGCTGCATTCCCACACAGAGCGCAGTAACGATGCGATACTTTGCGAAGCAACTATGCCAAGTTTAGCTGCTAGAAGGGTATATCCCAATCAAGAGAGTCTTGTACACCTTGCAAAGTGTCTAAAGCGATTCGAGATTGATCTCTTTTTCGTAGATTTTCTTCTTCAATCTGCCTTTGACAATCAAGGATGCCTTGGTTGATTTTAAAGATTTGCTCTTTGAGCATCTCATGCTCTTCTTGAAGACTGGCAATGAAATCTTGGCGTTCCTTCAGTGTTTTGAGTGTTGATTGGTACTCGTCCAAGAGTTTTTGAAGCTGGACTGAGGCTGGCTCTCCAATTGTCTTCTTGAATTTGATAGAGCTATTTTTCTCTTCCCAGATTTTGGATTGACGATTTAAGAAATCAGTGACATCATTGTATTCCTGCCACGAGCGAACAAATTGGATATGATCTTTATTAACTTGAAGAATATCCTCAATAGCACCTTGTTCCTCTTCAGGGCAACAAATGATTCTCAGGTCACTATGCTTAAATGAAAAACCGGTTTCAGAAACCATTCTCCATTCTCGTTCCCACATAAAACCTTGAAATCGATTGCTTTCTAGTATTGGGAAGACGAGTGGGTAAAACTTTCTGACAAGATCTAATAGTTCTTCTGAAGCTTGATCTATATTCTTTTCCTGCTCTTGCCTCTCCAGATCATTAAAAATCTTATTTATTTTTTGAATCATAGGCTGATCCAAGTAGATAACTGGTCGAACTCCAGCCCGAACTAAGCTGGCTTTGGAAAAGCCTAGTCCAAAGCGTTGATCTTTGACCCACCTCGTTTTTTTTCGTCGTCTGAAGAAATCTAATGCAAATGTTGGTGACTCAGTAAAGCAAACCACCTTGGCTTTATAGTCACTCTTGTTTTCAGGAATACAAGACTCTAAAAATCCCCAATCTGATTCTTCGACATCATCTAGATCATTGATACTTTTACCTTGAAGAATAGACAGAATCTCTTTTTTTCCTGTCATATGAATTAGAAAAGGCGACATATCAGGCTTTTCAATAGGGCTTAAATCAAACGTAGGTGTTGAAATAAAATTATTATTCCAGTGTTCATAGTCATCATGATAGCCAGGAGGTCTTAATGACATAGTTTACAGCCCTCGGCTTGTTTACCGTTTGTAGTTGCCGAAAAATACTCACCAAAAGTCTAACATAATTTATATCGTTCCCACGCAGAACGCGGGAACGATGTGAACGATGAGAATCAACGTTGCTTCGGCTGAATATTACACGATCGGGAAGTTGACCCGTCGGTAGATTTCAGATAGCGGAATCGAGAGTTGCAGATTGCTTAACCAGAGAGCCGCATCGATTTCCCCGTAGCTGGTGAACGTCCAAGCCACCGCATCAGTTTTGCAATAGTGCTCGATGTAGGGTTCCTCAGCACTAACCAACAAATAATCTTGAAAGCTGGGGAGCGATCGATATTTGCGGAACTTTTCGCCCCGATCGTACCGCTCCGTTGAAGGCGACAACACCTCCACAATCAAACTAGGATTCAGAATTTCATCATCGCGATCGCCGTGAAATTCTGGCTCCCCCCGCACCACCATCCCATCCGTATAAGTGCAGCAACGAGCGTCAGGAATCCAAACTCGCAAATCGCTGTTATACACCTGCCAATCCGTATCCCGCAGCGCAAAGTGCAGAAACGCCACCAGGTTTACCGCAATTTTGCTATGCGCCTCTGATCCGCCAGCCATTTCCACTCGAATTCCATCGTGATATTCATGCCGTTGCTCGGCGATCGCTTCCTGCTGCCAATAATCAGCCAAAGACAGGCGATCGCCCTGCGATGGCGGCACGCTCGGAGCTGACGAGATTGACGCAACCATGGCCAAACTCAAGTAAACCGTGAAGTGTAGGTTAACGCCTAGCTTAACTGGTAAATATCCGAGCCGCCGCATCAGTTTGGCAATAGTGCTTGATGTCGGGTTCCTCAGGGCTAATTAGCAGATAATCTTGGAGGATGGGGAGCGATCGATATTTGCGGAATTTTTCGCCCCGATCGTACCGCTCCGTTGAAGGCGAAAACACCTCCACAATCAAACTAGGATTCAGAATTTCATCATCGCAATCATAGATGACCTATAGGAGAATTTCTGATGTCATGGCTTCAGGGCTTGAAAGGCTGCAAACCAGCAGCATTGATGTTAGGTCTCAGCTTCCTGGTGATGCCAGCCTTCACCGCCACAGCCAGTGAACGATACCCTACGGAACAAGAACTGCGACAACTTCGCGCCGACCTGTCCCAGCGGGTTCGATCGCTGTTATCTAGCGAAATGAGCCACCTAATCGATGATTCTCGTACTAGCCAAGAACGGCAGCGCCGACAGGCTTTTGTGAGTGCTTGGACAAGGGCAAATCCAGCAGCTGCGCCTTTTTTGGGCTTATGGATTGGCTACGAACAAACTCTGAGTATCTACCCATCCAGAAACCGCAATCAGGTCTGCTTGATTGAAGGGAATGAAGATGGAAGTGCCAATTTTGCGACGGGCACAGTACTGCCAAATGGGGATATTCAAGCAAGCGATCGCCGCTTTATCATCCGTAGCGGCAACTACCTTGGAATTGCCAGCGTTGATTATGGTCAGCCAAATGTAGGAGGAGAAACGCCTCTGCATAGTCCATACCCACTAGACGATCCGAGTCGCTTGAATCTGAGCCGCAATCAACGTCAGCAATTTACCCAAGCAGGCTGCACTGCATCACGACCTTAACAACCATATTCCCTGTTGTTCTGGTAACCAAAGCCGATCGCCCAGATTTGGTTGAGTTTCACGGGCGATCGCCGGATGAATTATCCCAATGACTAACCGTTAGGAGTTGACCGGGAGCAAACTAGTATCCCAAAACAGCCTGAATTTTTTGCTTCAGCGTCTCGGCATTGAAGGGCTTAACAATGTAGTTGTTAACACCGGCTTCCTTGGCAGCGATCACATTCTCCGTTTTGGATTCTGCTGTCACCATGATGAAAGGTGTGGCGCTTAGTTTACGGTCAGCTCGCACTTCTTTCAACAGTTGCAGCCCTGTCATTGGCTCCATGTTCCAATCTGCAATGATCAGCTCAACCCTATTTTCCCGCAGCTTTTGAAGGGCGCTAACACCATCACCCGCTTCTTCAATATCGTCATAACCAATCTGCCTCAGCAAATTCCTGATGATTCGGCGCATGGTGGCGTAGTCATCAACGACTAGAACTTTCATCTTCTGTTGCTCCTATGGGTGGAGAGATGGTGAGCCATCAGGTCTATGCTTGGGCGAAAAATGCAGCGCTTGGCAAATTTGACTGTGATGGCCACGACAATGAATGAATCTTAATAGATTGGATTGGTTAATGCGGCTAAAAACATCAAGGCTCAAAATTAGTTTATGTTTTTTAATTTTTTGGATATCAATCTTTTAGATTTCAATCTTTTGGCTGGATTGTTTCTGAATTCGCCACTTCCGAATTGGCTAAATTAATTGGTTCAATGCCCTCGGTTTCGATCGCCACAGAGGCGATCGACTGGTTGCCCGATCGCTGATATTTGGCCCAAAGGGGATGGGGCCGGCCGGCCATTGCATCGGAGTCGATCGCGCCGGGGCCCAGGGCCGCCCGCCAAGACCAGGTTTCCGGCAAGGGGTCATAGCCTCCCGGTTGGAAGGGATGGCAGCGCAGGATGCGGGCCAAGGCTAACCAGCCCCCGCGCCCCAGGCCAAATCGCTGAATCGCCCCGATCGCGTAGTGGGAGCAGGTGGGGTAATAGCGACAGTTGGGGCCCAACAGGGGCGATAACAGGACTTGGTAAAGACGCACCAGCCCGATCGCCAGTCGGCCAGGGAGCGATCGCAACAGGGAAATATGGTTGGTAAAACCTGTTTGGTAAAACCCGTTTGGTAGCTGTTTAGGCTTTTGAGATATCCTCTCAGGCATCTTTTTTAGAAGGCTTGAATCCATTCTTTGATTTCGTATTCTGTCCAAATACCGTTTTCCCAATAGGGATCGGCTTCGATGAGCTGACGAACGATTTCTTCGCTGTCTGCTTCATAGATGCCAAATACTTTGCTGTTGTCTTTGGTGGGGCCTAGGGTGATCAAAATGCCTTCTGCTTTTTGTTTGGCTAAGCCGTCTAGGTGCGCCTGTCGATAGGGGGTGCGTTTTTCGAGAGCATCTTCACAATAGCTGCCAAACAAAATGTATTTAGCCATGGTTCAAGAGTTGTGATGAATTAGGTTTTTTGGGGCTGCCGATTGCGTGAAAAAGCAAAAGCAAGCATGAAAGCGGTGGCTGAACGTGGCTCCTTTCAGCCACCGCCTTCAGGCAACTTAGGAAGTGGATTTGGGATGCCAAACTCCATGGAATCCGAGGTTAATCGGGTGGGGGAAGGCTAAGCGGGCGATCGGGACATCATCTAGCTGATCGCTCTGCCAGATGCGCAGGTCGCTGCAATCCCGATTGCCATCATAGACCACGCTCAGGATCCAACCCGATCGCCCGTCGCCGGCCGGGTCGGCCACAAACAACGGCTCCGAAGGATAGCACCCCGGTTCTAGGCTGGCATAGGTGATGCGATCGGTTTGGGCATCGTGGCGGGCGATCGTGCCGAATTGTTCCTGTTTGAAAGCGGCGGGGCGATTGAGGTCGGGTCGATGGGCCGAAAAGTAGCTGTAGCGGTTGGGGGAGCCAACTTCGCTGGGGGCCACGGTCGGAAAGTCCGAATGGCGATCGAACAGAATCCGTTGATCCAGCAATTGCCGCCGCTGGAGATCGAACCGCAATTCCACGTATTGGGATGTTGCAAGGGTGTTGATTTTGCCGCTGGCCGCTTCCTTCAGGTGTTGGTTGGTGGCAAAGTTTGGGTAACGCGCCATGGTCAGGCTGACGGAGCGATCGGGATTCTGCCAACCGTTGCCAAAGTGCCACTGAAACCAAGGTTCCGCTTCAATGGTGGCGGCGAGGGTCAGGGTTTCACGATCGACAAACCAAACTTGCGTGGGCCGATCGCCCTGCCACTTCATCGCGTCACTGAAACATTTGAAGTTCAACAGCGCTGGCAACAGTTCCAAACTCAAGGGCGGAATGCAAAAGACCAGATAGGGCCCCGCTAACACGCAATCATGGATTAAGGGCAGGGATCGCAGGGGCAGTTGGCGTTGGGCCAGGAGGCGACCGGCGCGATCGAACCGCAGCAAGTTCAGCTTGGGACGGGGGCCCGGCAACACTCCAAAGTTATAGATTTCGCCCGTGGCTGGATCCACCTTGGGGTGAGCAGAGAAGGCCTGACCCGGCTTCAGCACCCCATCCAAGGAATCGGGGCCAATCGTGGTCAAGTTGTCTAAATCCAACGCATGGGGCCAACCCCCTTCCCACAGGGCCAGGAGCCGATCGCCCCAGGGCAGAACGGAAGTGTTGGCGGCATTTTTGAGATCGCGCCCCACCCGTTGCCACCAAGGTTTTGGAGCCAGTTGCCCGTAATTGGCAAACAACCATCGATCGGCCGCTTCTTCCTGTTCGTAGGCCGCCGTTTGTACCATCCGATAGGTGGCTCGGGCCTGGGGTGGGCCTTGGGGTTGATCGGGCGATCGACCAAAATGCACCGCCAACACCGCCCCATCTCCATCAAACCAATGGCCCGTGGGCTGTCCCGATCGCACTATCCGGCCCGGCCCGTTGCGGTAAAGCGTGCCTTGCAAATTTTTGGGAATTGCCCCAGCGGTCACCGTCAAGGGCGTGAGCGGAAATTCGATCGCCGGTCGCTGCACGGCCGGCAACCATTGAGGATCGCGACTCGTCTGAGCTTGCTCTGTTGCTAAAACCATTAATTTCGCAATCTCCTGACGAATGATGGCCTGTGTTTCGCAGTTCAGCGCGGCCCTACGTCAATCTGGGATGACCTAGGGCGAGCTGAAATGAACTGGCATGAATCTGAAGAGTCATCGTCGGCTGTTCCTAGGAAGCCGTTGCGCGATCGTTTTCCACTTCCACGGGCGGCACGTTGGGCAATGTGCAGCAATTGACCTGATCTAGGCAAACCTTGCCCCACTGCAACGCCCAACGCACCAAAGCCACCCGATTTTCGGTTCTGGTTTTGGTCAAGATATTACTGATGTGGTTATCAACCGTTCGCTTGCTGATCTCTAACTGCTCCGCAATATCTTGGTTGGTTAAACCAGCAGCCACTAATTCAACAATTTGCAGTTCGCGATCGGACAGGGAGATCCAGTTATCCATGGGACGGTAAGACTTTCCGTTTGTTGAATCCGTATATTTACTTATTTTCCCCCAGTTGCTTGCGGCCTGGGGAAGCGACAACCGGGCCAAGCGCCCCGTTGCTTCAGCAACTCAGATCCCTATGAGTGTACTTGACGATTCTTAACATGCCTATGGGGCACGGGCCGATCGATCCCAGCGGCCCTAAATCCAGCCCCGCAACCAGTAAGCCACCATCCCCACATATTCTTTAATGGCCCGAGTGGTGGCCCGCAAATTATCCGCATCGGGCAAGAAATTCAACGCAATTCCCTCTGGAGAACTGCGCCGCTCACGCTCATCTTGATCACTAAAAAGAAAATCCGTGGGAGCCGCGATCGCCTCAATTCCCAGCTTGCGAAAAATGGCGATCGAGCGCGGCATATGCATCGCTGAAGTCACCAACAACACCCGCCGCAACCGTTCCCGCTCCAAAATCTTCTTCACCTCTTCGGCATTTTGGCGCGTGTTCAAGGAGTTGGGATCCTGCAACATGTCCTCGCTCGGAACTCCCATTACTCCCGCCAACTCCGCCATGGCCGCCGACTCCGGTTGACCGCCCCCGCCCCGCCAAGCAATTCGACCGCCACTAAAAATCAGCTTCGAAGCCTTGCGATCGCGATAGAGCTTCACCGCATAGAGGGTGCGATCGCCCTCATCAGCCAGATCAATCCAAGGGCGAGGTGGCTCCGTGGACTTAATGCCCCCACCCAAAACCACGATCGCATCGGCCCGGGGCAGGTCACCGGAGCCGCCCGTTTGTTGCTGAAGCACCAGGGCCCGCGACTCCAGCGATCGGGTCAGGGCCACCGCCACCCACCCATTCGCCGCCGTCCACAAAATCACCAGCGCCAAGGCCACCGCCCAAGCAGCCCAACGCCCGCGCCGCATTGACAGCAACACCAACGCCGCCACCATCAGAGCGCAACTTAGCCCCAGGGGATAAAAAAACAGTGGCAACAGCTTCGATAAAAACAAAAACATGGGCAGCGATGGCAAGGGCAGAAACAAGGACGAAAGCATAGTTCATCATTCATAATTCGCCTTTGCTTGTCAATCGCCGTTTCAGTTCCTAAGCCAGCATAAGACAATGAAATCGATGAGTAATTTTTTAAAGGTTTGGCACAAGATTTAAAGCAATTCCCAAGAAGGAATTCAACACAAAAATTACTGGAGCGAGTTGAATTTTGATTTTGGATTGATTTTCGGCAAAACTTAAGATTCAGATTAGATTTTCGGTTATCTATCATCAAAATTGTCAAAAATATTTAGAAAATCATTAATTAATTCAGCAAAAACCATTAAATATCGATCAGTTCATGATCGCATGGGTCAAAACACTTAATGCGGGCTTAACCATTCATTGAATAGAAATTAAATGAAAACCAAGCCAGTCAACTCAGTAAAATTCAAGCTATAATTATTGCCGATTATTTTCAGCCAACCGCTTTTGATTGGTTTTAATCACGCTCAGAGTAATTAAGATTACCCTTTTAATCGGTTTTCAGAATTAGTCTGCTGGATTGGCTCAATGAATTGAAATGGGATCCTATGCAAACATCGATGACCTTGCCGGAACCGATAACCTTTGAAGCGGCGATCGAGCTAACGCAAGAATGGCTCGATCGCTGGGCTACTGGATCCTGGACAACAACAGAATTCGCAACGGCGGCCGCTCAGTTAGTGGCCAATGTGGCCGGGGCCCGTGGTTTTTTTGTGGTCTATTTGACCGATGAGCGATCGATTGTGGATCCTGCGCCGGAAGCCCTTGTGGTCACCCTCGCTCAATCGCCAGACCAAGTGTTGGAACTTTTGGTGAAAAACCTGGCCATGGCGGCGGCCATGGTGGTGATTCACGAGCGAGCGGGCGATGGGGCCATGGCTGACCAATCTCGCCGCACCAGCCGCCGATCGGGCAACCTGCTTCAGCAACTGGATCAGTATTTCGCCGCCCATCCGATCCTCCTGGCAAAAGCCGCCAGCCCTTCCATCACAGAGCTGCTGCACCAACTCCGAACCGCAGCCACCGAGCAAACCGGGCCCTTCGCTGACTTCCTGGAACGGTGGGGCTATGACGATTTGCAACGGCGGGCGATCGTGCGGGCGATCGAACATGTGGGTATGCAACCGGGTCGCTAGGGCAACGGCCAAGCGTTTTCGATCGAAAATCCGCCTAGCCACTCAACCGGCGGGGAAGTTTAGCCCCGATCAGCGCACTTGTCTGGGGGCGATCGATCCCGATCGCTCAAATCCTCAACCCTGCGGGAGAACCCCATTGAGGCAAGGGGCTTCAACCCCTTGTCTTCCCTAAATTTCAAGCGCTATTACCCATACTGATATCAACACTAAAACTTTGAGATTAATTTTTGAATTAATTTTGGGATTGATTTTGGGATTGATTTTTGAATTATTGTGCCCGTTGTTACCGGATTTGCCTTGTTTACGCTTGCTTGGGACTTTCGATACAACTCCGTAAACTCGTTTGTCTTTTGGGTGCTTTTTTTAACCCAACACTTAGACCAATTAGCTTTTATTTTCTAATTGATTATCTAGAATAATCGATCCTCGAAATCCATGACAAGCTCCAAAAAATAATTCGATGGGTAACCGAAAGTTATAAGATGCAAGGCTACCGACGGTAAAACACAGCCTCCACAGTCAAAAATCATTTTGACAATCTCTATCCATACCTTGGTGAATATCTGCGATTCATCAGTCAACTCATTCACAAATCAACCTATTCACAAGTAAAGGCATCACAAGTCAGCTTAAAAAGCAATGGAGATCTCCCTGAAATTTCATCGGGCGATCGCCTGTTTGTGGTTTTTGCTTAACGAAAATTCAAAATCAATGACACAAGAAACGATCGTGACCCAAAGCAAACAACCTTGGGGTAATCGTTGGCTCACGTGGATTCTGGCCATGCTGGTTGGTGTGGGGGTTGTTCTCCGATTTAGCCATCTCGAAACCAAAGTGTATTGGGGCGATGAAGTATTCACCTCCTTTCGGATTGCGGGCTACACCCTCGCGGAAGTCAACCGGGAACTACTGGATGAGCGCCCCCGCACCGTGGCTGAACTGCAAGCCACCTATCAGCAACCCCATGAGCAGCGATCAATGAATGACACCATTCGATCGCTTGCGGAAGATGACCCCCAACACCCCCCTTTTTTCTATATATTCGCCAGGATTTGGGAACAAATTTTAGGCAGTGAATTAGGCACGAAACGCGCTTTTGCAGCCCTTTGCAGCCTATTGCTCATCCCAGCATCGGCCGGCATTGCTGTGGAATTATTTGGTAGTCAATTGGCTGGCTGGATTGCGGCGGCCATGGTTTCCCTGTCGCCATTTCACTTACTTTATGCCCAAGAAATGCGGGAGTATGGCCTTTGGGCTGCCATGATTGCTCTCACCGGTTGGCTGCTTTTGCGGGCACTCAGAACGGGTGGCGTTTGGGCTTGGGTTGGGTGGAGTTTATCGCTCACCCTGTTGCTCTATACCCATCTGTTTTCGGTCTTAATTGCTGGGGGATATTGCTTGGTTGCGGCCTATTGGCTCCGGCGATCGAGTCAGTCTGTTTCGGCTGATCAATCTACTCTCACTCGATCACCTTCTGCGGCTAATCAATCCGCAATAACCGAGCAAGTTGCTCCAGCAAAGGCTCCCCCAGCGCCCCTGTCCAGGCAATGGCAATTCTTTGGAATCAGTACCCTCAGTGCTGGCGTTTTATTTTTGCCTTGGATCATTGCCACTCTCCAAAACCTCAGCACCATTTCCCGCACTAACGGATTTACTGCCCAAGCCGTTCCTCTCAGCACATTGCTTTATAACTGGTGGCTGAATTTGGCCCGACCATTTGCAGATTGGGAGCCAACAGGACAGATTTTGAGCAACCCGATCGCGGCGCAGGGAATTGTCTTGGGTATTGCCATTTTGGTGGCCATTAGTTTTTGGAACTTGGCTTATCGTCAACCGCTGTTGAGTCGGTTGTTGTTGTGGGCAATGATGGGATCGCAGGGCTTGGCATTGGTGATTTTAGACCTCAGTCAAGGAGGATTTCGATCAGCCATTATTCGCTACCTTGCACCTTGTTATTTGGGCTTACAACTGACCATCACGGGCTATTTGTCAACGCTGTTGCTGCCAAATACCATTCCCGATCACCCTGCTCAGCAAGCTCATCACTCATCCAAATTCTTGTTCATCAAGCAGAACATTGGTCAGAACATTGATCAAAACATTCATTACATTCATCGGCGGCTCATTGCCTATGGCCTTTTGGCTATCCTGTTGATCGCGGGCGGCAGTTCTTGCGCCATGATTTTGCCTGCCAATACTTGGTGGAACAAACAAGGGAGCTATGCAATTCCTCCCTTGGCTCAAGTCATTGAGCGCTATGAATCACCTTGGATTGTTGCTTACGACACCATGCCGCGCATGTTCTCCCTCAGCTATCACCTCAATTCTCGGGTCGTGATGCAATTTATACATGCTCAGTCACCTGTAAATGTGCCCCCAAATTCAGAAGTGTTGAATGACAGATTCAGGTTATAAAAAAGGGGTAATAA
>NZ_LIRO01000091.1:0-117402 GCF_002742025.1 Limnothrix sp. PR1529 | reverse complement strand
GCAAGTTGTACTCGGTCGCTATGGCTCAATCAGTCATTGGAGCTATGATTTACTGCCAGAAACTCTTGTTGCCTAGAGTATGAAGTTTTGTGTTTAGATTCAACACTTCTGGAGTTGAGCGATTAAACCGATTTTTACAATCAGTTCGATACTTACCCATCACGATTACTGATCTGAATCTCGCAGCAACTCTTTGGGCCGAAGCGCGCTACCGGGGCCAAAAAACAGAAGGCGATCGTGACTTGGGCGGCGATCCCATTTTGGCGGCTCAGGTGCGATCGCTCTTTTCACCCTGGGTCAATGTGGTTTTGGTCACTGAAAATCGCAAGCACCTAACACGCTATGGCATTGATGCTCGATCGTTCCAAGAAATCCTATTCCCAGGAATGGAATCATGAGCGATCGCCCCATACTTGAGCACTCAGAAAAATCCCGAATTGTCTAGCTGCGATGAGCTGTGATCCTCTGAACTTACCTGAAATTCAAAAAAAGGATCCTGGCCTTCACGCTAAATCGGATTTGCTGGAAGCGGCTTTCAGTTGTTTTTGGAGTTCATCAATCTGTCTTTGTTGCTCACGCAGCAGGTGCAGAATTTCGCTCAACTCTGCCTCGCGCAGAAGATTAATTTTGTCATGCAGCAGCTCAATTTCCAGCTCTGATTTCAGATTCACTTCATGATCATGCTTAGCCTCTTGGCGATCAATTTCATTTTGCCGATTTTGGCTCATCATGATGATTGGTGCTGTGTATGCTGCTTGGAATGACAACATCAAATTCAGCAAAATGAATGGATAGGAATCCCAATGGATAGTCTTGTTGCTGACATTGCAAAAAATCCAGAAACCTAAACAAATGGACTGGATGATGACAAATTTCCAAGAGCCAACCGTTGAAGCCACCAAGTCAGCAAGATGCGAACCCAAATCCGCTTTTTCTTTGGGTGGGTTCTCAGCGGGATTTCGTTCCCGCAGGCGCTGAATCAGCCGATACTGCTCGGGGGTAATATTGGCGCGGCTGGGGCGACGAGGATAGCCGGGAGAATTGACAGGCATAACGCGATCTCGTGGGAGAAAGTTAGCACTAGGATATTGAGGCTCAAGGGGTTGTGGCTAAAAAGAGCCGCAGCGAAAGGGGGGAGTCTCTGGTATTCACACCACTGTTGCACCACTCCCGCCGGATCGCTCTCGGTTGGTTAACAGCAGTAAACTCAACCCAATGTTTCTCTACGCCGGTTGCCCAACACCCGTGAAAGTTCCTCTTCCGTCCCCCCTCGCCTCGATCGCCCGGTTGTTTCAACAGCCCAAGATGGCGGCTCTGCTGCTCTTGGGGTTTAGCTCGGGGTTGCCCTTGCTGTTAACCAGCCGTACTCTTCAGGCTTGGATGACGATGGAGCAGGTGAACCTGAGCGCGATCGGGGCCTTTAGCCTGGTGGGATTGCCTTACTCCCTCAAGTTTTTGTGGGCCCCCTTGCTCGATCGATTTGTGCCACCGTTTTTTGGGCGGCGGCGGGGTTGGTTGGCCCTCAGTCAAGGGGCGATCGCCCTGGCCCTGTTGGCGTTGGGGATGCAAAATCCCCAGCAGGGGCTACAGGGGGTGGCGATCGCGGCGGTGTTGGTGGCCCTGCTCAGCGCCACCCAGGACATTGCCGCCGATGCCTATCGCACAGATGTGTTGACTCCTCGGGAAATGGGAGCCGGAGCGGCCATCTTCGTGTTGGGCTATCGCGGGGCGCTGCTCATTGCGGGCGGAGCAGCGCTGGTGCTGGCCGATCGCTTCACCTGGCCGGTCACCTACAGCATGATGGCGGTCTTGATGGCGGGCTGCATTCTGTTGAGTTGGCTGGCCCCAGAACCCACAGCCCCCCAACAACCACCCGCCAGCCTGTCGGAGGCCGTTTGGTTACCTTTTAAGGATTTCCTCGATCGCTACCATTGGCAGCGGGGCCTGGCCATTTTGGCCTTCATTGTGCTCTATCGCTTGGGCGATTCGATGGTGAACAACATGGCCCTGCCCTTTTTGTTGCAAACGGGCTTTAGCCAAACGGAAGTGGGCGCTATTCAAGGGGTGATGGGCTTGATTGCCACCATTGTCGGCTCCTTAACGGGCGGTGCAATTCTCAGCCAAATTGGCATTGGGCGATCGCTCTGGGTCTTTGGTGGATTACAAGCCCTGAGCAATGTTGCCTATTTAATTTTGGCTTGGGTGGGGAAAAATGCTACCGCCATGGTGTTAGCAATTAATGTGGAAAATTTCTGTGGTGGATTAGCAACAGCAGGATTTACAGCATTTTTGATGAGTCTTTGTAATGCTCGTTTTTCCGCCACCCAATATGCTTTGCTGTCCAGTTTGATGGCTGTGAGTCGTGATTTGTTTTCGGCTCCTTCTGGTGCTTTAGCCCAACAGTTGGGTTGGCCTGGCTTCTTTTTGCTCACGATCGGGGCGGCGCTGCCGGGGTTGGCATTGTTGCCCTGGTTTGCTCCTTGGCATCAATCGAATTCCCCATCGGAGCTTAACCAATAGAATGCAGCCCCGGTCAACTTCAGCCTGAATGATTGGGCAGCCTTCCGCTAGGGCACGGTGCTGGCCAGGCGATCGACCAAATTCGCCACATAATCTAGCGCTTGGGAAATGGTCGCCGGATCTTCCAAATCCACACCCACATAATGCTTAAGGGCGGCCATTTGGTTTTCGCTGCCCCCACTGGCCAGCAGTTGTAAATAGCCGGGTACAAAATCTCGGCCTCGTTGGCGATATTGTTGATAGCAAGCCAGGCTCACGATGTCCGAAGCGGCATATTGATAGCAGTAAAAGGGCTTGAAGAAAATGTGACCAATTCGGGCCCAGTCGTATTGGTGCTCTGGCAGAATTTCAACCGCATCGCCACACAAATCTCGGTAGAGACTATCCCAAACTTCATTCAAAAATTCAGCATCAAATCGCCCCTTTTCGGCTCGATCGTGCAGGGCCAATTCTAAGCGGCTGATGGTGGTTTGTCGGAAAAGCAAACTCAGTTGAGCTTCTAGCTGGCGCGTAATTAAACTGCGCTGCATATTCGGATCGGAATGGCGATCGAGCAAATAATCCAACAGCAGCAGTTCATTAAAGGTGGAAGCCACTTCCGCCAACACCAAAGGTGGATTGCTGTTGAAATAGCGTTGATGATCGTCAATCCAGGCAAAGTGCAAGCCATGACCCATCTCATGGGCCAAGGTGAATAGAGAGCTGTAATCGTCGGTGTAGGACAAAAACAAATAGCTATGTTTGCCGTGGGTGTAGTTGCAAAATGCGCCGCCTCGTTTGCCCGGCCGCACGGCAGCATCAACCCAACGGTTTAGGAAAAACTCTTCGGCCCGGCGGGCATAGGTTGTGTCGAATTGTTCCAGGGCCGCCAGCAGGATTTGAGTGCCTTCTGAGAACGGGAGCGGGGCGATCGGTTCGGTGCTCCAGGGAGCATAAACATCACAGGTGCGAATGGCGGCTCCGGTGGCTTTTGCTTTGATGCGGTAATAGTTTTGCCAAATTTCGGTGCGATCGCGCGTGCCATTCATCACGGCCCAAAACACCCCTTCGGGCACTTCGTCGCTAATTAACTGTTTTTCCAGGGTCGATCGATAGCCGCGCATTTGGTTTTCGATCGCGTGATCCTGGGCGATCGTGCTCAGGATGTAGGCATAGAGGGTGTTGTGCTGTTGGCTGACGACTCGCACCGAGTGATAGGCCTGTTCGCGCACGGTGCGATCGCCCTGAAACAACAGAGCCGCAAGTTCGGCTTCCGTGGTGGCGGTTTTGCCATCGGCCGTGGTGACGGGGGTGTAGGTCTGTTCGCCCAAGTGGATCGATCGCAACTGAATAAAGGCCTGCCGCCCGGTCAGGCTGTCTCGGTTGCGCGTTTGTTCCACCACTTCCGGCAACCGAAACGGCGCAAATCGCCCCACGGATTCCAGGTAATGGGCATAAAGCCGCAGCTCTGGGGCCTGTCGCAACTCCGCCAAGTGGTCGGCACTCATGGCCTGAAGTTCCAAGTCAAAAAAGACCAGCTCGTTATTCACGGTGGTCAAGGCCGTTTGGATTCGATCGACCTCCCCTTGGGCGGTGGTGTCTCGGGTGTTGGCCGCAAAGGTGAGTGAGGGAAAGCTCCAAAGATAGCCCACCGCTTGGTAGATGCCTTCTAGTTCTTCCAAAGCCTGGGCCAACTCCTGCGCTGTCAGCAGGGCCACGCGATCGCGGTAGGTGATCCGAAAATTCTCTGCTCGATCGCTCACCCAGTGCAAATCAGCCTCATAGCGGGGATCATCAAATCCCGCATATAAATCGGCTAAATTCCAGGTTAATGGGTCGTTTTTGTCGGTGGTTTGGGCCGTCCCGATCGCACTTGCTACCATAGCTCCAACCTTCGCCTCAACCTTGGGTTCACGCAGCACTTTCAGACAGTCACATTCAATTCAAGCCGGTTCAATTCAAGCCGGTTCAATCAAGCCAGTTCAAGCAAGCCAGTTCAATCAGGCCGGTTCGAGTGAGCCAGCTCGATCGATTTGGCTTGATCAAGTCGGTTCGATCGTAAAACAATCCAGGGTACAGGAGTTGAACCTGTCTGAGGCGAATTATGAGTTCGCTGCCTAAACCGCTCGGCCAACCCTGGAAAATGTCGGAGACTCAATGCTCAGCGATAGGTTGTGGGGGCGGTCTATCGCTTTTGGAGAGTCGTGTGAGTTGACACTCGTCATTAATTTTGCCATTGGCCGCTAGTTTGGGCAATATTCTTGGATAGAGTTTGAATGGCTTGAGTGATCAGCCAGCCGCCATCTGTTCTGGATCTCTCAACCTCTCTCAAGTAATCTTCATCAACTGCCGTGAATCCCAGCGCTGGTTTGACCATTCTGTTGTTGTTGTTGATGGCGGGCACGGGCATCGCCAGCACCTCCTGGGGCTATAACCTCGGACGGGAGGCGCTGAAGGGCATTGTGCAACCGGACTTTCGCCCCACGGCGGACTCCTCAGGACGAGGCGGCAAGCGACCGGAACCGGCTCCCCTGAAACTGCTGAATGAGCAACAGTTGCTGGCCAAAACCAAGGCCATCACCCAAACGGCTCCCGTGGGCAATGCGCCGCCCAAGCCGGTGGATCCGGCCTTGACCCAAACCCAACCTCAGGCCAAGCCTTTGTCACAAACGGCGGTGGCCAAGTTGCCCATTTCGGCCAAGGCGGAAGGTGTGACCCTGACGGTGGTGGGAGCCAGCCGGGTGGGCGATTCGTTGGTGCTGGAGTTGACGCTGCGCAATCAGGGCGATCGGGCGGTGCAGTTTCTCTATAGCTTTTTGGAAATGGCGGACGATCGGGGCGATCCCCTGAGCGCGATCGTGGAAGATTTGCCCAGTGAGCTACCGGCCGACGGAGCCACCGTTCGGGGCAAGGCGATCGTGCCGACGGTGTTGCTGGATGGCGTGAAGTCGTTGCAACTGTCCCTGACCGATTATCCCGATCAGCAATTACAGCTTCAAATTCAGGGCATTCCCGTGCGTTAGGGCCGATCGCCCTTGGCCACAGCTTCATCAGCCATTGATTTCAAGATCGGATTGATAGATTTGATTGAGAAATTCCTTTTGAAAAATCCCCGCCAGCAAGATGGCCGAGTCTTGGTTTCTGAATAGAACCCAGCAAAATTCCGCAAAATCCAGCAAACTTAACCAGGATCAAGCAAACTCAATCAAACTCAATTAAACGGAATCTAGTAGCGGTGGATAGTCAAGGCTGGACGTTGAGCTTGTGGGTGCTGCTGTTGCCCATCACGCTGAATGCGTTTTTTGTGGCGGCAGAGTTTTCCATGGTGGCTGTGCGGCGATCGCGCATTGATCAACTCGTTGCAGGCGGGGATCCGGCGGCTCGCAGCGTCCAGTATTTGCAACAACATGTCGATCGGTTGCTGTCCACAACCCAGTTGGGGATCACCCTGGCGGCCCTCACCCTGGGTTGGTTGGGTCAGTCGGTTTTGGCCGCGCCCCTGGTCAGCGGTGCAATTCACTACTGGCCCGCTGCGGCCGATCGCCCTTTGGTGCAGGCGGTGGCCGTGGGAACCGCGTTCCTGTTGGTGGCCTATCTGCAAATCGTGTTTGGGGAATTGGGCCCCAAGTCGATCGCCCTGCGTCATGCGGAACAGGTGGCCTTGGTGTTGGGGCCGCCCAGCGTCACGATCGGGCGATTTTTACAGCCGATCGTTTGGTTTTTGGAACGCTCCACGCGGTGGGTGTTGCGGGCCTTGGGGTTGCGGCCCAGCGATCGCCATTGGGCCAGCCCGATCGCCCTTTCGGAGTTGCAACAAATTGTTGGGAATTCCACAGAGTCCCCGGACTTGGAAGCCGATGAGCGCCGCCTGCTGCAAAATGTTCTGACCTTTCGAGCCGTGACGGCCCGGGATGTGATGATTCCCCGCACCCAGATGGTGGTGCTGGAGCAGTCGGATTCCGTGACGGACTTGCTGGCGGCCGTGGGCCAAACCGGCCACCTGCGTTACCCGGTGATGGGTGACTCGATCGATGACATTGTGGGAATGGTGCGGTTTAAAGACTTAGCCACGCCCCTGGCCGCTGGGGAATTGAGCCTGGATACGCCCCTGAGCGCTTGGATTCAGCCCGCCTGTTTTGTGCCGGAATTTGCCAATACGGCGGACTTGCTGCGATCGCTCCGGCGATCGGGACAACCCATGGCGATCGTGGTGGATGAATTTGGCAACACGGCGGGTTTGGTCACGCTCACCGATGTGGCGGAGGAAATTGTGGGGCCCCTGGCCGCCGACGACAGCTCGATCGAGGCGATCGACGAACAAACCGCCTGCGTGCCCGCCCAAATCACGATCGACGAGGTGAATGGCCGTCTGGGGCTAACCCTGCCGGAAGCCGACGATTACCAAACCTTGGCCGGGTTTGTGCTCTGCCACCTGCAACGAATTCCCCAAGTGGGCGAAAGCTTTCGTTACAACGGTTTGGAATTTGAAATTGAAGCGGCCAATGGGGCCCGACTCGATCGGATCCGCATTCGCCGCCTTCACTAGATCCTGACTAGATCCTTAAAAATCCTTCGTCAGTTCTTCAGATTCCCCACTGGAGAATCTTGCAGCCGTGACCCAAATCAGGCCCTAAACACCTACCAAGTGGTGGTGATAGGCTGCCCCAAGACCGGCCGCCATTTCAGCGGGGGTGATTTTGCCATCTCGATTGGAATCTAGGGCATCAAAAACCGCATCGCTCCCAGCCCATTCTTCACGGGTAATGAAGCCATCCCCATCCAAGTCGTAGACATGGAAAATGTCATCGGCCGCATGGCTGAGGGCTTCTTGGCCTTCCAATTGAGCCAGACGATTTTTTAACAGCAACTCCAGAGATTCCAGCGCTTTCGAGAAGCCTTCAATCCCCTCCGTGAGCTTTTCGGAAGCCATTGGATCGTCTTGGTGCATTTGATCGAAAACTTCGCGATTCATCTCGATTTTTTCGATCGGCTCTGCACCGGCCAAGTCAGGACTCAGCTTTCGCACTAGCTCGCCCTGATTGCTTTCCAGCTCGTCCAAAAGGGCCGGCGAAATGGTCAGCAAATCACAACCGGCCAGTTCCACAATTTCGCCCATGTTGCGGAAACTCGCCCCCATCACCTCCGTTTTGTGGCCGAAGGTTTTGTAGTAGTTGTAAATCCGCGTGACGGACAACACACCGGGATCCTCTGGGGCTGGAAACGAATCGCGACCGGTCTTTTTCTTGTACCAATCCAAAATTCGACCCACGAAGGGCGAAATGAGGGTCACGCCCGCCTCTGCACAGGCGATCGCCTGGTGCAACCCAAACAACAGGGTGAGATTACAGTGAATGCCTTCCTTTTCCAACACTTCGGCGGCGCGAATGCCTTCCCAAGTGGCGGCAATTTTGATCAGAATTCGATCGCGTGAAACACCGGCTTTTTCGTACTCCGAAATCAGATAGCGACCCTTGGCGATCGTCGCTTCCGTGTCATAGGACAGGCGCGCATCGACCTCCGTGGAGACCCGACCGGGAATAATTTGCAAAATCTTTTTACCAAAGGCCACTGCCAAGCGCTCAAAGGCCAGGGAAGCCACCTCCTCCGCGCTGGCTTGCTTGCCCTTTTCGGTGCGGGCCTCCAGCAGGGTTTGATCCACAATTTCCTGGTATTGCGGCATTTGGGCCGCGGCGGTGATCAATGAAGGGTTCGTTGTGGCATCGCGGGGCTTGAGTCGTTCGATCGCCTGAATGTCGCCGGTATCGGCCACCACGATCGTCATTGTGCGTAATTGTTCAAGCAAGGTCTGAGCCATGATCACTTCTCGCTGAGAGCGTTGCGAGTGTCCCGCCCTCTCGGTTGGGCCGGGAAATGTGCTTCCAGTGTGGCCGATCCCACCGGGAATGGTGACGCTCCCGATGAGAACTTCAACAAAATCACAGAAAAGTTCAAAGAGAGCGGGAGTTCCTGGTAAGTGTTCAATCAGCGATCGATAAGAAACCTCATCACTTGATCACAATTGCTTATCAGGCTCCCTGGCCTTCTCTAGAGTATTAGCAGGGCTGGTGGCTGCTTCCTGTATGCCGGCCCAAGGCGATGCAGGCGACATGACTGGACTAATCGCAACATCTCGGTTGTTGTTGGATGATCTGGCTCGACAAGGAGCGCGATCGGGCATCAGTGGCTACTTGCCAGACTACGTGCCCGCTTTGGCCAAGGCCAATCCGCAAGAGTTTGCGGCCGCCGTGCAGGCCGTGGATGGCCGCAGTTGGGATCGATCGCCCCCGGGGCGGCGGGTGGTGTTGATGAGTGTGATGAAACCCCTGCTGTTGTTTTATGCCCTTGCGCTTCTGGGCCCCGAGGTTGTGAGCGGCTTGGTGGGCTGTCAACCATCCGCCAAGGCCTATAACGACTTGGATCAACTGCTGGAAGATGCGGGCCATCCCCGCAATCCCATGCTCAACAGTGGGGCCCTGGCCCTGGCGGGGGCCCTGCCTGGAACCACCGCACGCGATCGGGTGCGGCGGTTCCAAGCTTGGTTATATCGGGAAACGGGCTGCCTCATGCCTGTGAATGAGACGGTGCTGGCTTCGGTGCAAAGCCTGCCCAACGGCCGCAATCGTGCTTTGGTGCAAACCTTGGTGGATTCTGGCCGGGTGGCAGAGCCGGAAATTGCCCTGGAGATTTACAACCGGCTTTGTTGCTTGGGGATCACGATGCCTGAGTTGGCGGCTTTGGGCTGTTGGTTTGCCAACCCGCCGTCCCAATGGGCTGAATTGGTGCAGCAAACCCTAGCGGCGATCGCTGTGGGGGGTCTCTACCAAGATTCGGAAACCTGGATGGCGCACGTGGGCTGGCCCACCAAGTCCGGCGTGAGCGGCGTGGTTTGGTCAATCCAGCCCGGCCAAGGATCGATCGCCTGTTACAGTCCTCTGCTGAATCCCCAAGGCCATTCGATTTTGGGGTTGGACTTTGTGGAAGGGGCTATTCGCTGGTTTTGATTCACCCTGAACCCAATAGCCTGAATCCAATCAATCACTTCAAATAATCCAATAATCACTTCAAATCCCGTTGAAAGGTTATTGAAGGGTTGTTGATTGTCAAGATTGTGATTGTCAAGATTATTGATTGGGCCATGGTTCAGGAGGCAGACTCGGGGCGATCGGCTTGATTTTTGCGGCGACGACAGCGATCGGAGCAGTATTTCACTTCGTCCCAGCAGTCTGCCCATTTTTTGCGCCAGGTAAAGGACAGGCCACAAACGACACAAACTTTGGTGGGAAAGTCGGCTTTCTTGCGTTGTTTGGGCATGGAATCTTCAGGCGGATGGGGCGCACAATTCAATATTCAATTGGCGCAAGCATTCTAACGAATTTTCACCCCGAATTCTTGGCAGGTTCCCAAAGGCCTTTGGTCTCCAAGACCTCTGGCATCAAAGGCTTCTGGTATCAAAGGCCGCGGGCATCAGGTGAATTCTTGCCTCCGGCGGGAAACCAAAGGTGTCGATCGGCATCAATCTCGATTCGGCCTTGGGCTTGAAACAGTTGCAACAGCCGAGTCACGGTGACCCGGGTGGTTTGGGCGGCGCTGGCCAATTGCCGATGGGTGAGGCGCAAGTTCAAACGACGCGCTGAGCCAAGGGGTTGCCCAAATTCCCGATCGAGCAGTTGCAGCAATTGCCAAAGACGCTCATCGGCGCGCTTCAGGGTGAGCAAGGATTTCAAATCGCTGGCCTGATCCAAACGGCGCAGAGCATGGAACAGCAGGTTGCGGGCCAGGATCGGGGATCGTTGCACCTGGTCGATCGAGAGGGGCAACAGATCCGTGGGAGCCAAGGCCGAGGCCCGGTAAGGATTCACCGCGCTCAGAACCTGTCCAAAAAATGTCCCCGTGCTCGCAAAGCCCAAAATTGCTTCGGAACCGTCCGGCAGCAGGGTTTCGAGGGCCACGGCCCCGCGATAGACAACCCAGAGGCGATCGGGTTGGAGGGGAATGGTTTGGTTGGTGCGAAAAGATTCGAGGTTTTGGCTGCGGTATTGGGCTTCGAGCAACCGGCGCAGTTCCAGGTCGGTGCTACTGGCCAGGGGCGATCGGATCATTTTGGGCATGGGAGGGGAAGCAGAGGGCGATGGGGTGCGATCCCAGGACGCAAATTGCGGGTGCTGAGTCTTGGGAGTTGGGACTTGAATGATCTGTGCTCGATGACTGCCAACTGAGATCGTATCAGTTTTTGATCAATTGACAGTAATTTTCAATAAGCAATAACCAAATCATCGGCAAAACCCTAGTGATTGCGAGGCTGGAGGTCTCAGCTTGTCAATAGCCTCTGCAATAACTGGGTCAAAACTGTAGTGCCCCACACCAACTCAGGCTAATGGTGACCGTTTAACCCCTTGCCAAGGGAATGTTAACGATCCATGAAGATTGTGCCGCAGCGCTTAGGGATGATCCCCCCTCTCCGAGGATGTCTGAGCAGCATCTTTCAGTATGGGCCAAGCATCAATTGCCGTGGGGACAAGGGGCTTAAGCCCCTTGTCTGCGTCGATCGCTGGAGCTTACAGGGTGGCAATTTTGGCTTTTCAGACATCCTCTCACGGCAGGCGGGCCAGTTCCGTTTGCAGGATTTGGCAGAGTTCCCGATGGTTGGGGCCGTTGCTGGCAATGCGGCCGCCCCACTGGTTCAGATCGCCCGTGGCATAGCGCAGGGGTTGGCCGTCAAAGTGGGTGAACTGGCCGCCCGCTTCCGTCAAGATCAATTCCGGGGCCGCCATGTCCCAATCCTTGGGGGCCGATTTGCCCGAAAGGGAGAGGTATAAATCTGCTTTTTGCTCCACGATCGCGGCAATTTTGCCACCAACGCTGCCCACGGCGTGCTGATTTTGGCAGGGCAGGGCGGCCAGCAATTGGTTAAACCGCTGGTCTCGGTGCGATCGACTGACCACCACGGTCAGCTCCGACAGTTGGGCACAGGCCGACACCCGGGGCGATCGGGTTTGGCCAGCGCGATCGAACGCCACCGTTCCCGACCCTTTCACGGCCGCATACAACCGTTCCGCCTCTGGACAAGCCACGATCGCCAGTTCCGGCCGTCCTTGATAAACCAGCGCCAGGTGAATGGCATATTCGCCGGTTTTTTGAATAAAGTCCTTGGTTCCATCCAGGGGATCGATGATCCAAATCCAATCCCGATCGGCTGGAATGCCTTCTGATTTATAGGTTTCTTCGCTGAGGTAGCCAAATTCGGCGTTCCCCAATTCCTGCTGCAAATGACTGAGGATGGTTTGATTGGCGGCCAGGTCGGCGGCCGTGACGGGCCCGTCGCCTTGGTCTTCAATCGCCAACTGATCGCCTCGGTAATAGGCCCGCAGCACGTCGCTGGCGGCCCAGGCGGCTTGACGGGCGATCGCGCACAAATCCTCAAGGGGTCGCATGGTGGCTTAAATGCAGGATGGGAGCCTTGATGGTATCAGTTGATTAGGCTATTGGGGGATTAGGCTATTGGGTGACCAAAATTCAGGTCGCTTTCGGGCGATCGGGTAACTCGGGTTAACTGTCGATCGATTCCAAATTCAAACACCCAATCGGCAACCCCGGCAGCTAGCAACGGATCAACAAATAGCTTCGGGTGCAAAGCTTTCCAAAAGTAATCCACAAAATCAGAAATTTCCGCCTCACTCAGCCCCTGCCCTCCGGCGGCAATTCGATCGCGCTCGGCATGTTGTCGCCACTGTTTTGAAAAGTGGTAATCGGTGGGTTTCAAAATCAAGAGCCGATCGCACCATTCCCAAAGGGGTAAATAGTCCCGTAATCGTTGATTGCAATCCTGGGCGAAGGCGCGATCGGCTTCCGAAAAAATGGGTGCTGGCCAATCAACAAGGGTCGTGAAATCAATTGGCTTCACGCCCACAAACCATCCTTCAAACAACACAATATCGACCGGCTGAATCATCTCCGCCGCCACGCGATCGCCCTGTCCCCCATGGCAGGATTTATCGAATCGCGGAATGGCGATGGTGGAAGACTGGGGCGATCGCAAGGCCCGTAACGTTTCCAGCCCCAGATCAACATCATGGGTTCCCGGCGGCCCCCGCCAAATGAGCCGAGGATCTTGTGTTTGCAACCGTTGCCGATCGGCGTAGGTTTTGTAAAGGTCATCGATTGACCAACTGAGGGTTCGCCACCCCAACAGTTCCAAAGCCACCGCCATCGCTTCACAAAGGGTGGTCTTTCCTGCGCCTTGCACACCCAAAATTCCCAACACGATCGGGCGATCGCTCTGGGCGCGTAATTGCCCTAACTCCAAGGCCAAAGGCCACCAAGCTTGCTCAATCATGGCCCGATTGCTGGGGTGATTAAGCAAAAAGGCCAAGCGCGATCGCTGGCCCAAGGCGACACAAAATGCTTCAAAATCCGGCATGAATTCCAAAGTTTTTAGGAGCAATTTTCCCGTAAGCAATCAGTTGATAACAGCCCCTAAGCAACCAACATTGTTTCTAGGGTGTGTTGATTCCAAAGGTCACGATATAGCCCCGGACGCGAGAGCAATTCATCGTGGGTTCCCATATCCACAATGGAGCCTTGATCCATTACTAAAATCCGATCTGCAGTGGCGGCGGCGGACATTTGATGGGAAATAAAAATCACGGTTTTCTTGGCGGTTCCGTCCGTCAGATTGCGCAAAATTTCTGTGGCGGTTTTGTTATCCACGCTCGACAGGGCATCATCCAAAATCAAAATTGGGGAACTGATCAACAGGGCGCGGGCCAGGGCGGTGCGCTGGCGTTGGCCGCCGGAAAGGGTGATGCCCCGTTCGCCCACCACCGTTTCGTATTGCTGGGGGAAGGTGAGGATTTCGTTGCGAATTTGGCTGGTGTCGGCGGCGGCTTCCACGGCCCCCAGGTCGATCGCGGGATTGCCGTAGCGAATGTTGTTGGCGATCGAGGTGCTGAACAGAAAACTATCTTGGGGCACATAGGCGATCGCCCCGCGCAGGTCTTGGATTCGCAGTTGGGTAATGTCAATTCCATCCAGCCACAGTTGCCCCGGCTTCAGATCCAGCAGGCGCGGCAGGGCATTGGCCAGCGTGGACTTGCCGCAACCCACGGGGCCCACGATCGCCACCATTTCCCCCGGTTTAATCTCGAAGTTCAGATCGTTCAAGGCCAGCCGATCGCTCCCCGGATAGCCATAGCTGAGGTGGGTGGCTTTGAGGTGGCCCACCACTTGATCCAGCGGCAGGGCGATCGATTCGCTGTTGTCGATAATCTTCGGCTCCGTTTGCAAAATCGCTTCCACACGATTGATGCTGACTTCGCCCCGTTGATAGGTGCTGATCGTGAAACCCAAAAGCGCCGTGGGGAAAACCAATCGCTCCACATAAATCAGCAGCGCCACAAAATTCCCGATCGACAATTCCCCTTGGGCGATCGCATCGGAACCAAACCACAACAGCACCAGCAAGCTGACACTCGCCAGCCCACCCAGCAATGGAAACAGCACACTGCGGGTTTTGGCAAAACTCAAATTCACCCGCAGCAACTGATCATTAACCCGCCGAAAAGCTTGCCGCTCATTCTCCTCTTGGGCATAGATTTTGATCGGAGAAATGCCGCTCATATCCTCTTGAATGAGGTCGCTCATTTCCGAGAGCCGTTCTTGCACTTCCAACTGTTGGGTTCGCAATTGATTGGCAAACAACTGCACCAACACCAACATCAAGGGATAAACCAACAGAGCCAACAGCGTTAACCGCACGTTGATACTGAGCATAATGGGCAGGGTTAACGCATAGGCAAATAGGGTATTGGCCAAGCTTAAAACGGCGAACCCCATTAACCGACGAATGTTGTCCACGTCGCTGGTGGTGCGGTTAATGAGATCTCCAGCCGTGTTCACCGCAAAATAGGCCGGCTCCAGGGTCAATAGATGTTGAAAAATGCGTTGTTTCAGGTCAAATTCCACCTGACGACCTACCCCAAACACCAGCACCCGCGACACCATCCGAATCACCCACATCACCGAGGCCAAAACCATCACGGTCACGGCAAAGGCAAAGACGCGATCGAACGAAAAGCTCGCTTGCAATTCATCAATTCCATTCCGAATCAGCAGGGGAATATAAACCCCCAACACATTCACCAGCAGTAATGTGCCAATCCCGATCGAGGTTTTTTTCCAATAGGGTCGTAAATAACTGCCTAAAATTTTCAGGTTCGATCGATTGGAGCCAGCCATAAATTAGACCATCCTGATATAGGAATTCTTTGGAGGAATTTGTTGAACCAATCAGCTTCGCCCGCAAATTGTCCCCCAGGTTTTCACCTCGGAGTTTTGGTTCTTTTTGGGCCTTGATTCTTGAATCTTGAGCCTTGAATCTTGAGCTTTGAATCTTGAGCCTTGAATTTTGAGCCTTGAGCCTTAGAGGCCGTTTGAAAAGCCAAAATTGCTACTCAGTAAACCCTAGCGATCGACACAAACAAGGGGCTTAAGCCCCTTGCCCCCACAACTATCGGTGCTTGACCCGTGCCACAAGATGCTTGTTAGACACCCTCTTAGGTTTTCAGAATCCTGCGCTTTAGTCTTGAGTTGAGCGCCGTTGGTTCAGAGTCTTAATTTAAGGCCGTTTCCGCTTCTCCTGCGCCGGGCCCATCAAAGGATTCACCCAAATAAATCGCCCGAATATCCGGCGGCAAGGCTGATTCCAAGGCGCGGTAACTTTGGCGCAACTTGGCCCGAACAGCGGCCGGCGACAAGGATTCCCCTTCCGCTTGCAAATAGGCGGCGATCCGTGGCTCGCTCCAATGCAGGGTTTGGGCCATCAACACCATCAGACGTGCCGTGGGATCTTGCCGATCGAGCGCCGATTGCAGGTAGCACCAAAGGGGCGGCGGGGCGGCCGTCAAGGAATAGTGAATGGATTCCACAGGGGGCAATTCCGCCTGATTCACCATCAAAGCGGTCATGTTAATGAGCCAGTTTTGCAAGGTAAATTCATCAGCGCGATCGATGCGAGTTGCCCGGGCCCGCTCCAAATCTAAAGTGGGTAATTCGCGAAAAATTCGGAACCAAATTTGGGCAAATAAATAATCCGCCTGGGCATCAGACGGAGCAGAATGTTGTACCAGGGAATAGACGATCGGGCTATAGCGACAAAACAAGGCTACAAAATAGCGGCCGGAGTCGGGATAGCGTTTAAATAAGTCCAATAATTCTGAATCACTGTATTGATTGAGTGATTGAACGATCGGATGGCGACATTCATGAAAACTGGGTGCATCCATGGGCAATCAAGCAATATCCGTTGCGGTGGCAAAATTCGGCCAAGAGGCTTCATCCCCTCGTTGGGATTAGGCATAGGCACTGGCCGAAACCATCAGCCTACCTTCGGGGGCTAATCATCCCCCAAGGAAGCCACATCATGCAGGGCATCTTCCATCTGCATTCGCTGTTCCATTTGCCGTAAAAAATAGCCCGTCATCATGGCCGAGGCCAACAATCCGGCCAGGTTTTCTCGATCGGTCACGATTTGGATGCTGAAATGTTCACCGGGCAAGGAACCGACCAAGCCTTGAACATTTTGGGAAACAATTTGCTTCACATCAGGGGTCACCGCCCGGGCCACACGGGCCAACACTTCCGGCGATTGACGCTGGAGGTATTGCAGCAGCGGATTGACGCGATCGTCATTCGATGCGTCATCAAACCAGTCAGCCGTTTCGGGGTTAAAAACCATAGCGTCGATTCAGTCGGAAGGACGATCGGACTCTTGGAGAATCCTACAGAAATGCTGGTTAGCGTTCTGGTTGGCGTTAACGATGTTGTTGAGTTCACCTGCAACCTTATGCAACAACGATCTGCCGCACATTGCAACGGTTGGTGATTCAAGAATTACCCAGAACGGGACTGGAAAGGTGCAAAGGGCAGTTGAGGGGACGGTGAATGAATTTGCACGCATTCCCGATCGAGTGGGATAGCACCAACGGAAGCACAAATAGAAGCACTAACGGAAATTAACGAACATTGCTCAACAATCTGGCCCTATTGTGACATTTTTGTTCAAGTCTGCAACGGAAGTTGATGGGCGGTGATTTTTCTTGCCGAATCCTTTTCCCACTGATCCTAAGTTGAGGATGCCCGGTTCAGGTGTCGATCGAGCAGGCGATCGAGCCAGTGCAACAAGCCCAACACCAGTCCCACACTCAACACGGGCCAAATCCAGAACCCCCGGGCGATCGCTGGGGTGGCATCCAGGGCCAACCCACCCAACGGCGGCCCCACCGCATAGCCCACGGCCCAACAGAGGGAATTAATCGAAAGGTAAGTGCCGCGCAGGGATTCCGGAGCCAAATCCACCACCAGGGCCGAGCCAGAGGGCGTATAGGCCACCATGGCCAGGGACAACAGGGCCAAGGCCCCGATCGCCCCGGCCAAGGCCCAGGCTCCGGGCTGAATCCACCAAACGGCGACAAAGCCCGCCCCAAATAGCCCAGCGGCGATCGCCAGCGATCGGGCATGGCCATAGGGGCGCAGCAGCCGGGACATGGGCAGTTGGGTCACGGCGGCCAAAATAATATGCCCCGAGAACAGCACGCCAATTTGCGCGGGAGCCAAGCCCACGATCCGTTTGAGATAAAGGGGCAAGGTGGCTTCCACCTGGGCCAAATAGGTGGTGAACAAAATATTAGCAATCACAAACAGGCCGAGGAGTCGATCGCTCAGGGTTTTGCGCCAGCCGGCCCAATGGCCGATCGCCGTTTGGACTGCGGGCCGGCGATCGGGAACCAAGGCCACCACCGCCACCGCAAACAGCACAAAAGACAGGGCATCGCCCAAAAACAGCAATCGATAGAGACCCGTTTGGCCCACCAGCAATCCCCCGATCGCCGTACCCAAGCCCAACCCCACCACATCCGCCAGCCGCGTGACCGCAAAGGCTTCCCGCCGATGTTCTTCCGGGGTAAAGTCCGCCACCAATGCTTCCATGGCCGGCCAATATAGCCCTACGCCCAAGCCCATCAGCAGATTGCCCACAATCAGCAACGGAAACCCCGCCGCAAACCCCAACACCCCATCTCCCAGGGCCGAAGCCACCGCCGACAACAGCAACACATTGCGCCGGCCCACCCGGGGTGAATCAGACCAAGAACCGCTGGCCACCCGGCCCAGCACCCCCGACAACTGACCCAACCCCAGCGCCGTGCCCACGGCGGTGGCCGACAGGCCCACCTGTTCCACAAAGTAGATTGCTCCGTAGAACATGACCAAGCCAGTGCCCAGGTGCAGCAAAACGCGCCCCAGGGTCAAAATCCAAACCACGCCGGACAAGGGGGGTAACCACTGTTGGCCAGTGGATTGAGTTGTGACTTGATTTGTGGATTGGACTGCGGCTTGAATCGTGGATTGGACTGTGGAACGGAGCGATCGGCCTTTGGGAAACAGCCACTGTTTCAGTCGTTTTTTGGTGTGACGCAACGCGGCCATGAACAAACCCCACCCCGCAAGGATTTAATCGACCGTTTCCGAAACCGGGAAGCGATCGAGCAGGGCCCGCGCTTCGCTGGCCCGATCCTTCAAGTCTCCCGCCAAATAGGGCACATGAATCACCTGGGAGAGCAAATCCAGCGTTCGGCGCACCATCCGCACCACATCCCCATCATCCAAGCTGGTGCGGGCCGACAAGTCCGACCACTCCGCCCCCAAGGCCCACTGCTCCACCAAACCGATCAGCTCGTCTTCCAGCAAAATCGGCAACATTACCCGATAGCGCCGCTGAATCTTGAACAGTTCTCGCCGCTGATCGCTCAGATCTTCCAGGGTGGCCAACACGCCATCCGTGGGGAGTGCGTCCGTCCAAGTGTCCGGGCGGGGTTCTTCAATCAGCAGGGCAGCACAGGCAGCGGCCAGTTGCGGCGGCTCCAGGCGATCGAACTCGCCAGACATCAGAGCCAACCCCAGCCACAGTTCATTTTCCCCGCGCAACGTGGCGATCGCCTGGCCCAATTCTGTGGGCTTGTGGTTTTCGTCCAAACACTCGAAATATTGCAGGATTTCAATCAGATTCACGAACTCCTGCCAATAGCGCTCAGACATGCGCCCCAACTGGCCGCGTTTTTCCGCCAGGGTGGCCGCCAACGCATCCAAGTTGTGCAACGCCTTGAACAGGTACTTGCGATTAGTCCATTGGGAAACGGGATGCTCCTCCAATTGGGCCGCCACCGCTTCCACCCGTTCTCGCTGCTCAATCACTTCCGGCGCATCCTCCGGATCGGGCAGCACAGGAATTCGATGGATGATGGCCAGGGTTTCTTCGTCGCCGGCCAGGTGCTGGCCGGGTCGCAGGGGCAAAGCCACCGGGGGTTCCAGGCGATCGACCGCTGAAATGCGCGGAAATTCACCGTAAAGGCCCGCCACATCCTCGGTTTTCACCACATGCCAAGCATTGTCAATCCCCAAACAAACCAGATAGGGGAATCGACCGGAGCCAGCCACCTTCAGCACCAACACCGCTGGCAAAGGTTCCTTCACCGGCATTGACGGCCCCTTAAGGGCCAGGACAGTCCCCGCCACGGCAAATTGCAAAGCGGGAGCCAAGTCCTTGCCGCGCACCACCTCCGCTTGTTCTTGCAAGGTTCGCAGCAACCGTTCTTCGGCCTTGAGACGCTGATTGAGCTTTTCGTATTGGGCCACTTGGGCCAAGTCTACCTCGGCCGTTTGGGCTTGCAGTTGCTCCAGCTCGGTCGCCAGTTCCTCCACTTCCTCTTGGTAGGGAATCAGATGAATGGTGGAGAGATATTGGCCAAAGCTGCGTTCCACCAGGCTGCGTGCTTCCTCTAGGGAGTGGGTTTGCAGCAGGTTCAGCACCATGCCATAGGTGGGGGTGAACTGGCTAACGAGGGGATCCGGTTGGGAGGTGGCCAGGTGGGCCGCTTCCTTGGCTCCTTCAAAGGGCGTTTGCAGGGTCACCACATAGCCTTGAATGTCTTTGCCCCGGCGACCGGCTCGGCCAGCCATTTGCAAAAACTCGGAGGCGTTTAACAGGCGATGTCCCCGATCGGTTCGCTTAGACAGGCTGGAAATTACCGTGGTGCGGGCGGGCATGTTGATGCCAGCGGCCAGGGTTTCCGTGGCAAACACCACCTTAATCAGGCCGTCTTGGAACAGTTCTTCAACGAGGCTTTTCCAGGCGGGCAAAATTCCCGCATGGTGAGCAGCAATCCCCCGATAGAGGGCGGCCAGTTGGCCATCGCGGGCCGCGCCGGGATTTTTGACCAAAAAACTATCGATGCGGGTTTTCAGCAGCGCGGCTTCGCGATCAGACACCAAGGAGAGGCCGGCCGCATTGGCCACGGCTCGATCGCACCCTCGGCGGCTGAAGATGAAATAAATGGCCGGGAGCATGTCCCGCTGCTGGAGTTGGGCCAGCACAAAGGCAATATCCGGCGTTTCGGCCCGCAGATCCCGCTTCACCTGGTCACGGGGCTTGCGACGGTTGCGGCGCTCCGACTTGAACTGAGGATGCAGCCGTTTGCCTTCGTCATCCAGCAGTGGAAACAGTCCTTTGTAGTTGCCAAAGCTGAACCGCAAGGGCACTGGGCGGAAGTCAGAATAAATTAACTCTGTGGGCCCATGGACATAATTCAGCCAATCCGTGAGCTGTTGGCTGTTGGCCACGGTGGCCGACAGGGCCACCAGTTGAATTTCAAAGGGGCAATAGATGATCGACTCTTCCCAAACGGTTCCCCGCTGGGAGTCGTTCATGTAGTGACATTCATCGAGCACCACCGTTTGCACATCGGTCATGGAAGTGCCGATTTGCCCGATCGGGGTGCCATAGAGCATGTTGCGAAAAATCTCCGTGGTCATCACCACCACGGGGGCATCGCGGTTAATGGACACATCCCCGGTCAATAACCCCGCTCGATCTTCGCCAAACTGCTCTTTAAAGTCGCGGAATTTCTGATTGGAAAGGGCCTTGAGGGGCGTGGTGTAAAACACCCGTTTGCCTTGGCTGAGGGCGCGATAGATCGCATATTCACCCACCAGGGTTTTGCCGGAACCGGTGGGGGCACAAACCACCACGGACTTGTTGGCATTCAACGCCTCGATCGCTTCCAATTGAAAGCGATCGAGGTCAAAGGCAAAAACATCGGCAGGAGGCGGCCCTTGAGCGATCGAAACTGAGCCGGCCTGGGGCGAAATGGGGGAAACAGTCACGCGCGGCAGTTACTCAAACGGGGTGAAGGGGCGATCGACCCTAACCTGTTGGATGGGTGATGCACAGGCTAGAACCGTCTTCAATAGTAGAGCGAATTGGAAAACCCGTGCCACCACACCCCCATCCCCCAACCGGCTCCACGGTCATTCCTAGGCGGGTACTTCCGCCACCAACTTGTGGCCACTGAGGGCAGACTTGCGGCTGTCAAAGAGCTTGCCCAGCCCTTCCGTCACGTCCGCCACAATCTTTTGGGGACATTCCGCAATGAAGGCCTCGGCGGATAGTTCACCGGCAAAGAAGGCCTTGCCCCGATCGCGCAGTCGTGACATTTCGTCATAGCCCATGGCCTTCACCATGTAGGTCGTGAGGGGCGAGTTTTTGATGTCGTAGTCAAAATCCTGCAACCGGCCCACTTCCACCAGGGTCAACACCTCCTCTTCAATGGTGTTGCGGGGGTAATAGACATGATCCAGCGCGGGCAAAAAGTCCGCCAAGGAGGAAACATTGAACCCTTCGCTTGGCATTTCACCCATCAACATTGACAGGGGAATATCCTTGCCAAAGCGCATGGACAGGGCCTCTAGAAAGGCGATCGTAAATAATTTTGTGCCCAGATAAAGGCGACCAATTTCCAAGTTGCTGCGGGCCTGTTCCACCAAAGCATTAAAGGTGGCATCATCTGGCTCATCGCGAAACTGATGAAAAATGCGCTCCGGTTGCAGGGAATTCATGAAGCCTTCCATTTTTTGGAGGGCAACTCGGTATTGATAGACCGTGTAGGAGGTGGAAAACTTCAGATTGTGGTTGGTTTCCGGCAACAGGCTCCAGGTGTTGTCCAAGAACCGAGCGGCGCTGGGGTTGGCAAAGCTGCCCACATCCCGATTGGCCAAGCGCACCGATCGCTTGACGGTTTTTTCAATTAACGCCTCATCTAGCCCCAAATCATATTTTTCATTGACCGAGTTCAGGCGCTGATACAGAACATCACAGTTACTGAACCCCTCGGCACTCTTGGGCCGAAATGGAATCGTTCCCTCAATGCAGGCGGTGATTTGGGCAATCAGGGCAGCGGGGGCATAGTCTTCTAAAATTTTGCCGGCGGCCAGGGCACTGAGATACTCATTCATCCCGGCATAGGGAGAGAGGGTTTGCCCCGGTTCAAAGCCAAAAATATCGGTGACCAACGCAAAGGTTTGGTCTTTTTCCAAGAGTTCAGATTGATCGCGAATAATTAAAGCTTCGCCCTCTTCGCGCACAAAGGGGGTGATGAAGTAGCTGAGGTTGAAGTTAACGCTGCGATCGACCTGGACATAAACCAAGTCATGGAACAGGGCCGAGAGCACCTCGATCGGGTCTTCATGGCCCCCCACTTCAAAGATGTGCTCCGGCGTGTGGAAATAGCGCCACGGGCCGGTCATGGTTTGCACGATCGTGGCGGCAATCTTATCGAGCGGGGCCCGATCAATCGACAGCCCCGATGCCTGAGTCGCCCACACAAGCTTCTCAAGGCATTCTTCTCGATCGCGTTCTCGGCTCATCGCGTTGCCCCCGATAGGTTTGCCTGATGGTGATTAGACAGCCTCCCCACCGTTGGCGGTTGGGAATCTCAATGTCTAGGTTGGTTGAGGTTGAATCTTCCGAATCTTAACCGACATTCTGAGCGAGGCGGTCGGAATCATCACTTTTGAGCTGTTTGGCTCCCCGCCCAGCGGTCTGGCTCTGTCCGATGAGCTAAACACCAGTCCATGGCATCTAGTCAATGGCATCCAGCGACATTCCTCTCAATGGCATTTATAGCGCATGGGATGGGGTCTAGGCGTGATTTTTGACACCAGTACCCATGAGGTCGATCGGTCAGAAGTGACGCTTCGGGGCCAGCGCTGGGGGAAATCGGCGGGGAAAACCAATGATATTTGCCCTAAGGGCATTCTAGCGATTCTCGAGTATCTGCGCCGGTTTGGGGATTGGTGCCGGCCGCATATTCACAGAGCCGGGCCGCTTGCAGGCGATCGAGCGCTGCGTAGGTAAAATCGGCCCCCTGTACCTTGGCCCCTTTGAAGGTCGATCGCAGCAGCATCGCATCGGACAGCACCGCATCGGTTAAATCCGCGCCGTTGAAATTGCTCAGGTAGCCAATTCCGTTGCTGAAATCCACGCCTTGCAGGTTTGCGCCGCTGAGATTGCTGCCATTGAAAACGGCTCCTCGCAAGTTGGCCCCATGGAAGTCGGCTTGCTCCAGGTTTTCGCTGGCAAATTCAGCCCGCTCCAGGTTTTGGCCGGCGAAGTTGCGGTTGCTCACTTCCGCATCGTCAATGGCCCGGATGGCGGCAGAGCTGGCAGCCCAAGCGGGAGCAGCGATCCCCAGCCCACTCACCATTAGCAGGGCCGTGAGCGCGATCGCCCCCACGGCGGCCCGCAGCCGGGAAAACACGAAACCACGAGGCAAAAAAACCAAAGACAGAAAACCGCAGGACAGGATCGATCGAGCTGATCGTGAGAGTTGGGAAGAATGGTGGGAAAAAACGATCATGACGGCGATCCCCGAAAGACAGCTTGAGAAACGGCTTGAGGCTATAGGCATTTTGCCATGAGCCTTTTCGAGCCGATCCGTCGGTGGTGATTTTTCCAGTGGTGATTTTTTCGGTGGTAATTGTCGAAGAAGGACTTTAGGGAAAAAATGCTTGGGGAATGACTCTTGGGGAATGATTCTTGGAGAGTGATGCTTGAGGAAATTTTGAGAATCATCACCGTTGATTACCCCTAGGGCAGCACGATCGCCTCACGGGCCCGGCGATCGCGTTGTCGTCGGTAAGCCCACAGGCTCGATCGCAACAGTAACCCCAAGGAAGCCAACTCCCCGGGCGATTCCCGAGACTGCCACTGGCCCGGCTGGCAATAGAGCCATTCCACCAGTTGCCGTTGTTGGGTCGGGGTCAGGGGTTCCCAGGCCACTTCCAAAAGCGCTTCCTCGGTTTGGGGATCGCGATCGGGCTGCTGGAGCAATCGCACCGGCAAAACCAAGGGCTGACCAAAGGCGCGATCGATGAGGTGTAATTGCCCCTGCTCCGGGTTCTCGGGGGTGATACTCAGCGGCGAGCAATCCGCAAGCATCGAAGCGGTCTGGGTCACTGGGGATGGTTGCGCTTCTCCCAACAGGATCCGGCGCACCGTTGCCCAACGGGCCCCAATCCCCGATTTCGGCGTGGGTTGGGGCGACCGGGTGAGGGCCACAATGGCTCCCGATTCGGAAGCCAGACGCAGCGTCACTCCCATGGGCCAGGGGCGATCGGCTAGTTGCAGCAACCCCGGGCGATCGCGCCGGAACCACTCATGCCGATTTGGCTTCGGAGCATCCACGGAAGCCAACACCGCCGCTCCCACCAACAGCAAGTTATAGGTCAACCAAGCCAAATTCAGCTCACCGCCGCTTTGGCCCGCTGGCAAGGGCAACCACCCCAACACCTGCGCCAAAGACCAGCCCCAAGCCATGGCCGTCAATCCCCAAATGCCAAGCAGCGGCAGCCCCGGCATGGGGTTGAACACCGCCCGATCGCGGGCAATGCCCTTGGGAGTGACCCGAAAGGCGCGGCCAAAGGGCCGCCAAAGCGTGTGCAACACCGTGAGGGCGATCGGGAAGCAATTCACAATCGCATAGACATCGCCCAAGGTGGCCGAACACGATCGCCGGTTCAACCAATTGCAGGTGGCCAAATGGGCCACATAAAGCGGCAAAAACCACAGTAACCACTCCATCACATCCGCCTGCATTGGCGAAATGCCCAGCAGGGCGATCGGCAACGGAGCCATCAAAAACAACAGCCGAATGAGCGACAAGCCCCAGTAAAACCAACCTTGGGCATAGTGCAACCGCTGCACCAACGTCAGCCCCCGAATGGTCAGCGGATTTTCCGGAATGAAAAAGCCCTGCATGGTTCCCGCCGCCCATCGCTGTTGTTGGGCAATGTAAGCCGACATGCTCTCAGGCGACAGCCCCGCACTCAAGGCCTCATTCAAGTAGCGAATTTGGTAGCCACTGGACATCAAGGCAATTCCCGTGAAGTAGTCTTCGCAAAGACTGCTGGTGACAAAGCCGCCCACCTGCTCTAGGGCACTGCGACGCACCACAAAGGACGAGCCATAGCAAATGCTTGCGCCCACACCGTCCCGCACCGATTGGATATAGCGGCTGAACACGTCACGGTTTGTGGTGAAGCGATCGCCCAGCCCCAGGTTATAAACGATCGGATCTGGGTTAAAGAAATGCTGGCGAGTTTGCACCAGACCCACCGAGGGATCATGGAAAAACCCAACCGTTCGTTGCAAAAAGTTGCGAGTGGGTACAAAGTCCGCATCAAAACAAACGATTAATTCCCCCTGGGTGCAACCCAAGGCATGGTTTAAATTACCGGCCTTGGCATGGGTGTTATTCGCCCGCGTCAGGTAATGACAGCCCAGGGTTTGGGCCAGGTCACGCACTTCAGGCCGCCGTCCGTCATCTAATAAATAGATTTGCTTGGGGCCGTAGTTCAGCGCTTGGCAGCCAATGACCGTGCGGCGCAACACGTCCACCGGCTCGCCATAGGTGGGGATCCAAATATCCACGGTGGGTTGATAGCCCGTGGCGACCAACGCGGCGGCTCGGGCCGCTTCGGCCCGGCGATCGCCCGATCGCAACATCAGCGCCAAATCCAAACCACTATTCACCCAAAGGGCAATTTCACAAACCAACAGCAAGCCACTGGCCAGCCCATCGGCCACCGTGCTGAAATTCAGCGTCATGGTGACCCGCCACACGATATAGCGCAGGGTCAAAGCACCCACGATCGCCACCACCAAGGCGCGCGATCGTTGGCTGGGCATTCGTCGCCAGCGAGGTACGAGGGCCACCGTCGCCACCAACCCCACCACCATCGCCACTAACCAACTGCGATATTCGGGCTGGTCGGGCGTTTGTCCCAACAGTTCCAACCCCCAAAGGGGCAGCATCAAAGACGACTGGGCAAATTCCGTTAGGCCAGTGCAACGAGCCAGGGATTCCGCCAGCAGCAGCATTAGTCCGATCGCCCCAGCCAAAATGCCCAGCCAACGCCCCGTCAATCGCCGTGGTTTTGAACCATGCGCCCGGGCCGGCGAGGTACGACGTAACCAAGAAAGAGTCATAGGTTCAGAATCGTTACAACCGTCAAAACGCCATTCCGTTTCGCTATTTCATGTCACCGTCAGGACTCGATCGGATCTAACTCGATCGCTGGTCACTTGGTCGCCTCTGCCGTGCTCATCCCCAAGTCCAAGCTCACTCAGCCATTCCAGCCTATGGACTCCGGATTGATTCGGCGGTGACCCCCGATCGAGCAAGATGCGTCGTTCATCACTCCCTCTGCCAGAGTAACAATTCTTTGTAAAAATATCTTTACAAAATAACGGGCACTAATGGGCGCTATCAGCAAAAGCGATCGCCATCTTCAACAGGGCTGAAATATAGGGTTACAACGGCGATCGCCCCGATCCATCACAATTCACCAACGGCATCGGGGCGATCAAGCTATATTCTGATCAGAATTTTGATCAGGGGTTACGGGGCTTGAATCAGTGCTTGGATCGGCCACCTAAAGGCGATCTAAAAGCCGCCCAAAATCGGACTTCCTCGATCGTGCTTGAGCATCCTTCAATCAGCCCGAATACCTAGAGAGACCCATGACAGCCGTAGACATTTTGGGGATTTTGCATCCAGGGCTAGCCGTTGTCCTTGTCTTCCCAATGATTGGCATTGTGTCGCGGGCCGCTTGGCAGGTTCGCCAACGTCGGCTTGCCAACGCCGCCGGTCAAAAATCAAAGATCCCGCCCAGCGTTGGCCTCGAACATGTGGAGATTGGGCGCTGGCTGACGGGATCCATTGTTGGCATTATTTTGGTTGCATTTGCCTACATTTTATTTGCAGACAAAACCAACCTGTTGGATGCGGCTAATTGGAGCCAAAAGGGTGGGCTATTGGCAACCCAGTTAGCATTTTTTGGCGTAACGATCGGCTCATTAATTTGTTTATATCGCTCCAGCAGCAAACAGTGGCGAGCCACATTTGCCACCCTGTCCGGCATGGGTCTAACCATCATTGCAGCCCAAGAAGGAATCTATCGCCGCGATCATGAATGGTGGGTTTCCCATTTTTACTATGGAACCCTGGCTGGCCTATTAATGATTTTTGCCCTGGCAATTTTGCCGGAAATTTACCGCAACAAGACCTGGCGCAAAGCCCATATTGTGGCCAATGTGGTTGCCCTGTTGCTGTTCTTAGGTCTGGGATTTACCGGCGCAAGGGATTTGTTGGAGTTGCCCCTCAGTTGGCAGAAGAGCTTTGTGTATGGTGGCTGCAATGCCGAAACTCAAACCTGCCAAGCGCCTGCCCCGCCAGCTCCATAGTTTGTAAGGGTGATCGTCCAAGCGATCGAGCCAAGGTCAGATATTGGGGTTACAACCCAATCGACTGTAGCCAAATCGACTGCAACCGAATTAACCGCAAGGAATTAGCCACGCGATCGGGTAATTTCCACCGCAATTGTGCCTGCAAATTCTGGAATCGGCGCGGCTGGCTTCGTTACCCGCACCACCACCCGCTCCACCCCCTTCAGGGTCAACAGCCCATCAGCAATGTTTTGGGCCACCCGTTCAATTAAGTCCACCTTGGATTGGGAAACGGTTTGGCGGATATGCTCGATCGCCGCGCGGTAGTCCAACGTATCTTCAATGCGATCGCTCTGGCCCGATGGAGCCAAGTCAATATCCAGCGTCGCATCCACTTCAAACCATTGCCCCAGAACTTTTTCCTCTGGCAAAAGTCCCGTGTAGCCGTAGCATCGCACTTGCGAGATATAGATCCGATCCAAACTCTGAGCCAAGTTTTTTCTCCCTACCATTTCAATTCAGCAGCGATTAAGCGGCATTGTTGGCAGTTTCAAATTTCCGCAGCTCCGATGCTTACGGCACGGAGACACCAGGGGCTATAACTTTGCCCCTTGCCTAGACCTATCTAGACCTGCCTAGAACTGCGTTGAGTCACTGCGTTGAGTGGCGGAAACTTAGTTGCTGAGGGTGCTGGGTTCCAACCGCTGACAGGCTGATAACCCCAAGCCGGGATCCGTTCGGTAGGCATCCGTTGGCACCCACACTGTCACCGAGCGATCGCCCATCACTTGGTAAAGATATTGCACCGTGGCATCAAACAACGGCCCCACCCGCAAGTTGGAAAAATCATCTTCGGCGCTTTCAAACCCAAACCGCACTACGATTTGTGCCAACAGGCAACCGGGAGTGTCGATCGACTCGCCTGAAATTTCCCGTTCCTGCCAAAACTTGTCTAGAAATGGCTCCAAAACCGGCAAAACCTTTTGAGGTTGACCATTCCGACTGGAATAGACAACTGCGGAATTGCCCTCAACAAGAATGTGACACGCCGTACCCATAACCGCGCCCAAAGACTGGTGAAAAGACCCAAATGCTTGCGACACATCCATCAAACCATCAAAACCGTCTTCATCTCGAAAAATTTTGAGTAGGATAGTCTGCGAGACCGCCCCAGCCCCGATCGCCCCGTGGATGTTGGCTGAAGCTTATGACCGAAGAAGGCCCCTAGCCTCCTTTCCTGAATTTGGCTCTTGGGCTAAACCGTTCAGGAAAGGGCCCGGCAACCCGGTTAGGAGATAACTAAGCGTTGCGGTAACACCATGACCGCCGCCACAATCCCCTAGACTTGGAAGCCAATGGGTTCCTCGCCCCAGCCCCCAGCCACCGTACAGGGTGCAACGGTGCGATGCAGTCCAACCGGCCGCCGATTTTCGTCGGGCCACCCTGGCCGTTGGCACGATCGTCCGTGGGGTGCTGAAGTCGCGCGAACGCAGAGTTAACCTCGTTAGATTTTTTCGATGGCAACGACGAACCCGCAACTGGAACGCGCCAAACAAGGCGACCCGGAGGCGATTGCTGCCTTGATGCGGCGATCGCTGGAACCCAAAGGCATCAACGTCCAAGCCGAAAGTGGTGGCGATGTGCTGCGTGTGGTGTTGGAAGGCTCCCAGCCTGTCAACCGCGAAGCACTGCTGGCCTTCATCCGTAAGGGGATGCTCCAGTTGGGGGTGAAGGGTCTCCGCTCGATCGCCGTGGAATGGCGGCAGCCGGGCAGCTTGCTAACCGATTGGACTGATTCGATTTCCCTCGACGACGACGAACCCTACGGCCTCGATGCGCTGAGCATGTCGCAAATCGAAGCGCCCAACACGCCTCCCGTGGATATGGATGCGCTATCGGATGACGACAGCTACGGCGGCGGCTATGGCGCGCAGTACGGCATGGAAGATGACTCACTGCCCATGGATGACGATGAGTCCTTGGAGTCGGAAGACAGTTCCGAGCCGGCCAAGCCTGCCAAAAAGGGCGGTGGCGGCGGCCTGATTGGGTTGCTGCTGGGGTTGATTGCCATTGGGGGCGGGTTGTATTACCTCTACACCAAAGGGCATCTCAACGAGGTGGTGGCCAGTTTGCCGCCGGAAGTGCAAGTTTATTTGCCACCCGTCACCCCAGAATCAGCGGAACCGGCGATTACGGCCGATGGCACTGAGGCTCCGGCGACCAGTCCGGCCCCGGCGGCCGAATCTCCCGCCGCCAGCCCGGCCCCGGCGGAAGCGCCCGCTGCTAGCCCTGCGCCGGCCAGTCCGGCCCCGGCGGCCGAGTCCCCCGCCGCTGAAGCTCCGGCAGCGGTTCCCGCCAGCCCTGCGCCGGCCAGCCCCGCCGCCGAAGCCCCAGCAGCGGCTCCGGCGGCCAGCCCCGCTCCGGCCGCTTCGCCCGCAGCCAATCAACCGAATCCGGATTTTGCGGAAGCGGTGCGCAAGGCCACCAGCGCGGCCAAGTTAGCCCAAACGGCCAAGACCAAGGCGGAATGGACAACGGTGGCGGCAGAGTGGCAGGCGGCTTCGGCTCTGATGCAGAAAGTGCCGGCCGACAGCCCGAATGCTTCCATTGCTCAAAATCGGGCCCCGCAATATGCCCAAAACGCGGCGATCGCCCGGGCCAATGCCCAGGCAGCACCGCAGTAGCATGGCGGGCTGATTTCGATTCCGAATCAGCTTCGATTCAGAATCAGCACAACGAATTCCCCCTGCCTAACGATCCTTCCTGGGTCGCTTGGGTGGGGGGAATTGATTTGGAGCCTGTCAATCTTGGGCTTGGGGATTGGGCGGCTGGCGCTTGCGCTAGGGGGTCGATTGTTGCGCGATCGCCCAAGTTTCTAACGCTTCCGCCAATCCATCGAGGGTATATTCCCGCGCTTCCGCATCGACACGATCGAACAGATCACGGCAAGTTTGGGAGGTTTGCGGCCCGATCGAGGCTAAGCAAGCCCCCGCCACCTGATCAATTTCAAAGCCTGCTCGTTGCAGCAGGATCAGGAAGTTTTTGACGGTTTTGGAGCTGGCAAAGGTGATGGCATCCACCCGCTTGGCCCGCAGCAGGGCGATCGCCTCGGGGGTGAGGGCCGCCGGACAACGGGACTCGTAGGCGGGCACTTCCCAGAGGGTGGCTCCTTGGTCGCTGAGTTCCTTGACCAGCACATCGCGCCCGCCGGTTTCCACGCGCGGAAACAGCACGGTGCGATCGCGCAGGGATTCGGGAAAATGGCTCACCAGCGCATCGGCGATGAAATCCGGGGGGATGAAATCCGGCACGATGCCGAACTGCTGAAGACATTGGGCGGTTTTTTGACCCACCACGGCCACTTTGCAATGGGCCAGGGCGCGGCTGTCTTTGCCAGCGGCCTGGAGGCGGCTAAAAAATGCCTCAACACCGTTGGTGGAGGTCAAAATTAGCCAATGACAACGTTGGAGGTCGGCAATGGCCTGATCGAGCGGTTCCCAGGTGCTGGGCGGGCCAATTTCCAGGGCGGGCACTTCCAGCACTTGGGCCCCGGCGGCCTGAAGCCGGCCGGTGAAGCTGCCTGCCTGGTTGAGCGATCGGGTCACGAGCACGGTTTTGCCCACTAAGGGTTGGGCGATCGAGGGTTGGGGCATCGAGGGCTGGAGCATGAACGGTTGAACCAAGGGAGGATGATCCACCGGGTCGATCGCCCCGGCTGGCCCCAACTCATGCAGCTCAGGCAGTTGGGGTAGCACAAACCCTTGGCCCCAAGGAGCCAGAAAATCCCGCAGTCGCACCACTTCCCCCACCACCACCACGGCCGGCGAGAGGGAAACGCGCTCCGTTTGCAGGGCGATCGATTCCAGCGTGCCCGTCCAAACTTGTTGCTGGGGAGTGGCGGCGGCGCGAATGACGGCCACGGGAGTGACGGACGATCGACCGTGGCGAATCAGTTGGCGGGTAATTTCCGGGAGCGATCGGCCCGCCATCAAAAACACGAGGGTTTCCAGTTGGGCCAGGGCTTCCCAGTGCAACTCATCGGGTTCATGGGCACTGGCCACCGCGAAGCAACGACTCAGCACCGCATCGGTGAGGGGAATGCCCGCCAGCAGCGGCCCCGCCAGGGCACTGGACAGACCGGGAATCAGTTCAAAGGTTGCCCCCGCCGCTTGCAGGGCTTGGATTTCGCTGCTGGCACGCCCAAACACAAAGGGATCGCCCGCCTTGAGACGCACCACCCGCTTTCCCGATCGCCACTGTGCCACCAGCAAGCGATCGATCTCCGGTTGACTGGGGGAGGGCTGGCCGCCCCGTTTGCCCACGTCGATTCGTTCACAGGTGGCGGGAATCCAGTCCAACAGCGCCCGATCGACTAGGGCATCATGCACCAACACCTCCGCTTGGCGCAGCACCTGAGCCGCTTGCAAGGTGAGATAGGCCCCATGGCCGGGCCCGGCCCCCACCAAGGCCACGGGCGGGTTCACAACGGACGGGTCGATCGGATTGGGCGAGGCGGTGGCCATGGTTGGCTCCTATACGCAACGTTATTTCCAACTTCGCATATCTGCGGCCCGAGGCCGCCGACCCCCAGGGCTGCACCACTGCCTCCCGCCGAGTAGCCCAACCGATCGCCCCACCGATCCGGGTTGAGATACCTTTTGAGCGATCGATGGAGTGAATCGATCGGTTAGATTGATTCAACCTGCTGCATCCCCGGTCTTGGTTATGGCCAAAGTTCGCCACACAGTTTCGCCCGCTGCACCCTGGAAACGGGCGGCTTCCCTGTCCCTGTCTGTGGCGGCGCTGTTGACCCTGGGCGGGGCGATCGCCCTGGTAACGACGGGCTTTGCGGTGGGAGTTCGCTCAATTGTTGATCCCGAGGCGGCTGCTTGGTTGGATCAATGGTTGCCCGCCACCGGAGGCATCACGCCCCGCGACCTGAAAACCGTGGCCCAACTGCGGGCGGAATTGACCAAGGGCAACCAACGGATGGGGGAAATTGTGCCGCTGGGTCGTCAATGGTTGGTGGCCACCGTGCGGCAACAGCAACCCAACTGCACGGCGGGGCCCCAATGTTGGCCGATCGTCCAGTTGCGGGCCTACCAGGCCCCGAACCCGGAACCCCAGGGCGATCGCCCCTTGGCCTATCGGCTCACCACGACGCTCGACTTGGAGGGGCCGCCGGAATCCTTGGTGCTGGCTCCCCTGGTCAAGGCCGGCGTGGCCACCAGCGGTTCCACGGATCCCTTGCCGCTCATGGCGGTGCAAGGCCTGAAAGGCGGCCCAGCGGGCGGCGGTTGGTTAACGGTGAGCGGGCAATTGCCCCGATCGAACCAGCAACTTCGCTACGGCGTGATTGTGCATTTGAACATTAGCCGTTTGGGGCGACCGGGCCACCTGAGCGTCCAAGGCCAGTGGAGCAGCCCCAAGGATCGATCGCCCGTTTGGGAATCGATCACCGGCAATCGGGAACCGGAATTAATTGTCGATCAATCAGCCACCGATGCACCGGACTTAGCAATTTACCGAGCGATCCCCTCCGGGTTTGCGCCGGATCCCGTTTCCTTGGAACCGATCGTGCTGACGGAACCGTTGCTGCGATCGACCGATTTAACCGACTTGGCCCAATACCAAGAGGCCCTGAAGCTGGTCAAGCTGGAACTTTGGTCGCCGGCCTTAAGCAAATTGCAGCCCCTGCGCGATCGGCTGGTGAATCGATCGCTGGTTTGGGACGATCGGGTACAGGCCCAATACGATGCCCTGCGCTACCACGCGGATCTGGCCCGGGTGCGAGCCGACTCACCCCAAAAAGATATCCCCAGCCAGATTTTGGCCGACCTAGGCGACAGCCGTTGGCAACGGGCACTCGATCGCTTTGCACAAGCCTCCCTGGGGGATCAGACAACGGTGGTGCGGTGGTTGCGTTCCGCTGAAGGGGAAAAACTGGAGCGACAGGTTAATTTGGTGCTGCAATTTGCCCCAAACCAAGCCTCTGTGATGTTTTGGAAAGCCACCACCCTGGCGGCGCGGCAAGGTCGTCCGGCGGCGATCGCCTGGTATCGCTCCCAGCCGGGCCAGTCCGTGGAGTGGGATCAACGGATCGATCGCTGGTTAGCCCAGGTTGCCACCGTCCCGCGTTAGGGCCACGGCCAGCCGGCCGCCCCCATTTCCGATAAGCTAGTAGACTGCAATTCAGTCCCAGCCACCCCGCCCGATCGACCCATGCTCCGAGCCGGAATCGTCGGACTGCCCAACGTGGGCAAGTCCACCCTGTTTAATGCCCTGGTTGCCAACGCCAAAGCGGAAGCCGCCAACTTTCCCTTCTGCACCATTGAACCCAACGTCGGCGTGGTTTCCGTGCCCGATGAACGGTTGCAAGTGCTCAGTGATTTGGCCAAGTCCAAGCAAATCGTCCCCACGCGGGTGGAATTTGTGGACATTGCCGGCCTGGTGAAGGGAGCCAGCAAGGGCGAAGGGCTGGGGAACCAGTTTTTGGCCAACATTCGGGAAGTGGATGCGATCGTCCATGTGGTGCGCTGTTTTGAGAATGACGACATCATCCACGTGTCCGGCTCGATCGACCCGATCCGCGACATTGAAGTAATCAATCTGGAATTGATCCTCTCGGACTTAGCCCAGGTGGAGCGCCGAGCCGATCGCGTCCGCAAACAAGCCCGCGCCAACAAAGAGGCTCAAGCGGAGCTGGTCGTGCTCGAAAAGATCCTGGCCGTCCTTGAAGATGGTCGCCCCGCCCGCCAAGTCAGCCTGACCGAAGAAGAGGAACCCCTGATCGCCACCTTGGGCCTGCTGACCCGCAAGCGGATGATCTACGCCACCAACGTTTCGGAAGATGACCTGGCCACCGGCAACCCATGGGTGGAGCAGGTGCGGGAGCTGGCCAAGACCGAAAACGCCCAAACGGTGATTATTTCCGCCCAAGTGGAAGCGGAATTGATTGAACTATCCGATGAGGAACGGGCGGACTTCCTCGATTCATTGGGCGTGACCGAAGGGGGGCTGAAGTCCCTAATTCGCGCCACCTACGACCTGTTAGGCTTGCGCACCTACTTCACTTCTGGCGAAAAGGAAACCCGCGCCTGGACGATCCATGCGGGCATGACGGCCCCCCAAGCGGCTGGCGTGATTCACTCGGACTTTGAGCGGGGCTTCATTCGCGCCGAAACCGTGGCCTACGCGGATTTGGTGGCGACCGGCTCGCTTTCTTCCGCCAAAGAAAAGGGACTCGTCCGCAGTGAAGGCAAAGAATATGTGGTGCAAGAGGGCGATGTTATGCTGTTTAGATTTAACGTCTAGCCCTGCCCCGAATCGCCGTAGCGCGGGCATCTTGCCCGCCGGTCGCCCGGTTATTTGGCCCGTTTGATCCCATCGAATCGCAATTCCGCAGCAACCCGCCATGCACCAAAATTTCATGCCGATCGCCTACTACAAAGGCGAATTTATTCCCTTCGAGAATGCCAACCTGTCGATCGCAACCCACGCGCTGCACTACGGCACGGGGGCCTTTGGCGGGTTGCGCGGGATTCCTGACCCGGCGGATCCGAACACGATTTTGCTGTTCCGGCTCGATCGCCACAGCAAGCGTCTTAGCCAAAGCGCCAAATTCCTGCATTACGATTTGCCCGCCGACAAAATTCTTTGGGCGATCGAAGAATTTGTCCGCCAAAACAAACCAACCAAATCGTTTTATATTCGCCCCTTTGTTTACACCTCCGATTTAGGCATCGCGCCCCGGTTGCACAGCGTCGAAAAGAGCTTCTTTATCTACGGTTTGGAAATGGGCGATTACCTGTCCCAAGAAGGGGTGGCTTGCCGGATTAGCTCCTGGGTGCGCCAAGAAGATCGCAGCCTGCCGTTGCGCGGCAAAATCGCGGGTGCTTACATCACCTCATCCCTAGCCAAAACCGAAGCGGTAGAGTCGGGTTTTGATGAGGCAATCATGATGAATTCCCAAGGCAAGGTGAGCGAAGCCTCGGGGATGAACGTGTTTTTGGTGCGCAATGGCACGTTGATTACACCTGGTTTTGAGCAAGACATCCTGGAAGGGATCACCCGCGACAGCATTTTGACGATCGCCCGCGATCGGGGGATTCCCGTTGAAATTCGTCCGGTGGATAAAACCGAATTGTTCATCGCGGATGAGGTGTTCCTCAGCGGCACGGCGGCCAAAATCGCCCCGGTGAGCAAGATCGAAAACTACACATTGGGGAGCGATCGCCCCGTCACCCATCTGTTGCGAGACACCCTCACGGCGATCGTCGAAAATCGCGAACCGGCCTACGCCGATTGGGTTCACAAAATCGCGCTGTAATTTCCCACAATCTCGACAGAATTGGTCAATCTCGTAAGGGCGTACGGCCGTACGCCCCTACCTGGAATCTCGACTATAAACCACTGGACTATAAGCCAACGGCATCAGCAGCTTGGCTTTCTTGGCGCAAATAGCTTTCGATGAATTGCCCCAAATCACCATTCATCACCGACTGAATATCGGTGGTTTCTAATTCCGTGCGCAGGTCTTTCACCAACTGATAGGGGTGAAACACATAGTTACGGATTTGGGTTCCCCAGGCCGCTTCCACCATGTCGCCGCGAATATCCGCGATTTCTTTGGCCCGCTGTTCTTGGGCAATCACCAACAGTTTGGCCTTCAACAGAACCATCGCTTTTTCTTTGTTTTGCAGTTGCGATCGCTCCTCGGTACAACGCACGGCCAACCCCGTGGGTAAGTGGGTAATCCGCACGGCCGTTTCCACTTTGTTCACGTTCTGGCCGCCTTTGCCGCCGGCCCGCGAAGTGGTAATTTCTAAATCTTTGTCTGGGATATCCAGTTGAATGGAATGATCCAAAATTGGCATCACTTCCACGCCCGCAAAGCTGGTTTGGCGCTTGCCATTGGCATTAAAGGGCGAAATTCGTACGAGACGATGGGTACCCTTTTCCGATCGCAAATAGCCATAGGCGTAGCGACCTTGAATTTCTAAGGTAACGGATTTAATCCCCGCTTCGTCACCTTCAGAAAGCTCGCTGATCGCTACTTTATATTGTTGTTTTTCTGCCCAGCGGGTATACATCCGCATCAACTGCTCGGCCCAATCTTGGGCATCGGTTCCCCCAGCCCCAGCGTTAATGCTTAAAACGGCTCCTTTGCTGTCGTAGGGGCCAGATAATAAGCGTTGCAGTTCCCAGGCATCCAGTTCCGCTGCCAATTGATTTAAGGAGGTGAAAGCTTCCTGAAGGAGACCATCATCGGGTTCTAATTCCAGTAGCTCCAGGGCGGCGCGGCTGTCGTTGAGGGTGTTTTGCCAGCGATCGATCTGTTGTAGATCTCCCTTGGCATCATTTAAATCTTGCAAAACTTGCTGGGCCTGGCTTTGGTCGTCCCAAAAGTCTGGCTGGGCGGCTAGGTTTTCCAAGTCGGCCACTTTGGCATTCAAAGCAGCTTGGTCAAAGACAGTCCTGAGCGTTGCCCAGGCGATCGCACAGCAAATCAATTTGGCGTTTCAGGTCTGAGGCATCAAGCATAGGGTCAAATTAGCAATTAAGGCGATGAAACAAGGTAATGAAACGGGCTAAGCGCTGGGATTTGCGCTACTCATTTCTGTACATTTTCGTACAGGTTTGTGCGTTTTCGTTGGTCTTGGATCGGTCTTGGATCGGTCTTTGTGCGTGCTTACACATCTTGTTTTGCATATCTTTGCAGGCCGCTGTCATTAGCACGATCAGCAAAGGGTGATTAGCAAACAGGATCAGTAAACAGTTGGCAAGGTCACAGCCTAAAGACTATAGCAATCCTGTGGCATTCTACCTGCCTGCTTTTGCTGATGCGGAAGTGGAAGTGCGATCAAATTGCGATCGACCGGGCTGGGCTGGGCTGCGGCGACAATCGAGCCACCCCTGTAAGTTCTAGGCGAGCTGTGGGCACAATAAGGCTGAGTCGTGGCCGTTTCAGAGGAGATGATCTCCAAAATTGATGCTGCGCCGCGACCGATTGCAGGGACTCTATAACCACCGAGCGATCGCTCACTGATGGGTTTCATCCCCTGTGGGGTGCTCGGGTGTTTCTGATAAGCTATCTGCCCAAATGGGTTTGTTTCTGAATGGCGATCTTTTTGAGTTCCATGCTTCAGAAAGGTGGCAGACTCGATCGCCAAATCTTAGAGGATGTCTGAACAGCGCCCTTAGGGACTTGCCGAATCCCGATGAGGACGAGGGTAAGGGGCTTAAACCTCTGATTTCGTTGATCGGCAGGGCAAGGACGTCTCAATTTTGGCTTTTCAGACATCCTCTCAGGAGACAGCGACAGGTTCAAAGTTGCAATTCAGTGTGGTTGGTGCGCGATCGCTCCTAGGAGCTTGCAAACGCACTTTTCTGACCCAACGTATAATGAAACCGTTTAGGAATCATCAGTGGGCGTTGGCCAAACTTGCTCCTGATATGGCCTAATGGGTGGGCTGATTAATGGTTCAAGGGTAACGACCGAGCGGTTATTCCTAACGAGGCGATCGGGAACTTGAGAGATATGGAAGTGCAAATCCAAGATCGTGGTTGGTTTGCTAACCGTCATTTCTCGACATCGCCTATGTCGAATCCTGCCGGAGACTCTGGGGACGATATGGATTCGGATGAAACAATCACGACCAATGCCGACTTGCGAGAAGCGGAAACCACCATGGCCAAGCTGCTCCATGACGGTTTTGAGGCCTATCGAGAACGGCAGTTCAATCAGGCAGAACAGTTATTTGAGGCGTTGTTGACCTTGGCGATCTCGGTGAAGGATCACCATCGCGAGGAACGGGCCTATAACGGTCTGTTTTTGGGCTACTATGCCCGCCATCAGTATGAGCAAGCCCTGGACTGTGCGCGTCGCTGGCTGGCCACCACCCGGGCCCATGGCAATTGGCAAGGCCAAACCCACGCCTTGGCCCATTGGGGCAATGCTTGCCGTCACTTGGGCCAGTTCGATCGCGCCATTGTGTATCAACAGGAGGCCCTGGCGATCGCCCGAGACATGGGGGAGCTAGATAGCCAAATTGCCATCCTGAATAATTTAGGTCTGACCTACAAAGCCGCCGGGGACTATCCCAACGCGATCGTATATCAGCGCCAAAGCCTGGATGCAGTGCGACAGGTGGGCGATCGGGAAGCCGAGCGGCAAGTGCTCAAGAATTTGGGCAATAGTTACTATGCCTGCGGCGACTACATCAGCGCGGTGGAATATTATGACCAACTGCTGCGGCTGTCCTACGCCAATGATGACTATGCAACGGCGAACCAGGTTTTACGCAGTTTGGCGAGTGCCTGTCGGCATCTGGGCAATATGCAACAGGCCATTAATTACTGCAAGCAGCGGCTAACGGTGACGCGGGCCCTCAAGGATTTGCGAGGTGAAGAGCAAACCCTAGGAGCGTTGGGTGTGGCCTACGATGCCCAGGCTGACTATGGCACGGCGATCGAGTATTACCAGCAACGGTTGACCGTTTCGCGCCTGATTCCTGACTTGGATGTGGAATTACAGGCGCTAGCGAGTTTGCGAGTGGCCTATTACTCGTTGGGAAATTATGCCAAAGCCAATGAGTATGCTCGGCAGCGGGAGGCGCTGGTGGGTCACTCGCCCGATGACTCGGAGGTGGATAGCAGTGCGGTGGAAACCACGATCGGGATGCTGAGTGATGAGGCGAAGAGCTAGGGTCGATCGTCATTTCCCGGAATCAATCGCCTGAAACCCTGATGACCTCGTTCTGCAAACCAATCAGCCGTAGGGGCAAGGTCTCCTCGCCCATTCCCGTGATCCCTGGTTGTTCCCAGGGGTGGACAGGGTTGTAGCGATCGCCCGGGTTAGGGGTGGGAGACCCAACCCCTACGGCGATGGCAATGACGACAGCCCCTAAGCCGTCTGATCGCCGGTTTGCAATCGCCACAATTCAGCATAGATTCCGTTGCGATCGAGCAGGTTTTCATGGCGGCCCGATTCCACTAATTGCCCCTGATCCATCACATAGATACAGTCCGCATTGCGGATGGTGGAGAGGCGATGGGCGATCGCGATCGTGGTGCGATTTTGGGTGATTTTATCGAGCGATCGTTGAATCGCCGCTTCGGTTTCGTTGTCCACCGCCGACGTAGCCTCATCCAAAATGAGGATGGGGGGATTTTTCAGAACCGCCCGGGCGATCGCGATCCGTTGCCGCTGCCCACCCGACAGCTTTTGACCCCGCTCACCGACAATGGTTTCGTAGCCCTGGGGAAGTTGCTGAATGAAATCATCAGCTTCCGCAATTTTGGCCGCCGCTAGAATTTCATCCGGGGTAGCGTGAAATGTGCCATAGGCGATGTTTTCAGCCACCGTTCCATGGAACAGAAAAACATCTTGACTCACCAAACCAATGGCTCCACGTAAGCTTTCTAGGTCGATTTCACGGGTATCAATCCCATCAAGCAAAATAGCGCCATCGTTAATTTCATAAAGACGCAGCAGCAGCTTCACCAAGGTGCTTTTGCCGGAGCCAGTGGCCCCCACAATTGCAATCGTTTGACCAGCGGGGATCGTGAGGGAGAGATTTTGCACCACGGGCGATCGACCTCGATAGGCAAAGGCCACGCGATCGAGCACAATTTCACCGCGAATCTCCGAAGGGGCAAAGGTTTTGGTTCCTGAATGGGCATCAATGGGCGTATCCAACAAATTAAAAATTCGCCGAATAGAAGCCATGGCTCGCTGATAGTTATCCAGGGTTTGACCCAAAGTGGTGAGGGGCCACAAAAGCCGCTGAATAATGAAAATTGAGGTGCTGTAAACCCCGATCGACATGCGCCCCGCCGCCGCTTCCAAACCGCCCACCACCAAAGTGGCCGTGAACCCACAAAGGATCACCATCCGAATCAAGGGCACAAAGGCAGCGCTATAGGCGATCGCCCTTCGGTTAGAACGACGGTAGGCATTGCTATCGATCATTACCCGATCGTGTTCATAGCGCTCCGCCGTGAAACTTTTGATGGTTAAAATGCCACCCAAATTATTCGCCAACCGGGCACTGAGCAAGCCCACAGTTTCTCGCATTTCGGAATAGCGAGGGGCCAAATTTTTCTGAAAGGCGATCGATCCCCACAAAATAAATGGCATGGGCAACATCGACAGCCAGGCCACCTGAGGCGCAACCGCAAAAAAGCTACCCCCAATGATCAAAACGGTCGTGGTCACCTGCAAAACATCATTTGCACCCGTGTCTAAAAAACGCTCCAACTGATTGACATCATCATTTAAAATCGAGAGCAATTCTCCGGTGCTGCGCTCTTCAAAATAAGCCAGCTCCAGGGATTGCAAATGGTCATAGACCTCCAATCGCAAATCATGCTGAATAGATTGGGCTAAATTGCGCCAAACGCGCTTGTAGGCATATTCAAAAACAGACTCCAAAATCCAAATTAGCCAGGTTAAAACCGCCAGCACCAGGAATTGCTCTGTGATTCCCTGAAGCCCCCAGGAAGCCAACCAGGAATCCTGCCGCTGCACCAATGTGTCAACGGCTAAACCCAGCAAAGCTGGTGGAGCCAGGTCAAAAATTTTATTCAAAACCGAATAGGCTGTCGCTTGCCAAAGCTGACTGCGATATTGCGGCAGGTAAAGAAATAAACGACGAAGGGGATGCAAAGCCTGAGTCATGGGAAGGGGCAACGTAAAAACAGTAATTAATTAACTCATCTTTTTTTCAGAGCGCGATCGAGAACTCCAAACTTCCGCAATGATGATAATTGCAGAAGCCATTAGGGTGCTGCCAAATAACCCTAGGGCTAAAACCTTGACCTTGCCACCAGAAGATGGCTTACGAGGCACAGTCGCTGGCTCCAAAATTCTGGTGCTGTTGTTGCGCTGTTCTTCCTTGACCAGGAGTGTTTGCAAATTGGAAAGTAGGGTTTCATAGGTTCCTTGGGCGGCCTTTAGCTTGCGTTCCAAATAACGCTGCTCTTGTTCAATTTTGGGCAAGCTACGGCTCCGTCGGAGATATGTCGATCGGCTGTCTTCAAAGGACCTGAGTTTATTGACTGCGCTCACTCGCTCCGTTTCGGAGTTGAGGTATTGCTGAATTAAAGTCACCCGCAATTCCCCAGCCTGCAAGAAGCTGGGCGGAACCGCTTGCCGATCGCCCAAAGTTTCTTGAATTCGCTTTTGCAAAATGTCTTGCAACTGCCGCTCCCGTTCCATCAACCGGGAAACCGTGGGGCTGCTGTCCGTAAAGCGCGATCGTTGCTCTGCGAGTTCTTTTTGGGTGTCTTGCAGATCTACCAAAACTTTCTGAACACTGGGGGACTGGCTGACGGCTGCCACCACCACAGCTTCCTGGGGAGAAAGATTGAGTTGACGGCGCAAGACTGTGGCTTTGGCCGCCGCTTCCATTGCTGCGGCTTCTGTGTTGGTAATTTGCTCATCGAGCAACCGCAGAGCCAGCACCGAAGTTCGCGCTTCCTCTTCTAAATTAATCACCTGATTTTGTTCTTTGAATCGCTGAAGTCTCAGTTCTAAATTTCGCAGTTGCTTTTCCACCTGTGGCAACTCACGAGACAGAAAAATGCGAGCCTGAACGGTGTCTTCTCGGGCGATCGCCACGTTGTTATTGCGATAGACCTCAATCACGGAATTCACAACCGCCGCCGCCAACTCTGGAGACTCATTGACATACGTAATGCTGACCACATCCGTTGCGCCAATGATCTTGACTTCCAGCGCTGTCTTCAGCTCCCCTGGCCCTAAGGGTTCGCCTTTTTTATCTCGCAAGTCCAGCTTTTTGATGGTGCGCTCTAGTAATGGTTCCGAGAGCAAAATTTCCATCTGATTACTGATGGGACTCTGGTCAACCAACAGCGATCGCAGCGGATTATCCGACTCATCCCGTGCAAGACCCGTCAGCTCTTGAGTGGAGTCAATTCTGAAGAGAATCTTGGCTCCAGCCTCATACACAGGCTTCACGCGCCGAGCCGCCAACACAGAACCACCCATGCCCAAAATAAAAACACAAGCAGCCGGTAGCCAGGCCCGTTGACAAGCCTTAAGGATAAGCCCTAGGGGATTGAAGTCGATCGCCTCGCGGGATGTCTGGGACTGCATAGGGTTCAGGTAATGAAATCGAAGGCCGAGGGCTAGGCAGTTTATTGAATTACTGAAAATCGGGAACGCTGGGGGCCAACAGGCGACGCAGGTTCGAGAGATTATCCACAGGCGACAGCAACACCCGCAGGAAGTCCGTAATCCGGGTCACGCCATTGGTGTTAATCACCACGATGTCGTTGTTCAGCAACAGGGGATTGGTTTCCTCATTCAGGCCGGCTTGCAGGTCAATGGGGATGCGGCGGGCGGTGGCTGACCCATCGGGATTAATCCGAATCAGGTCAACTTGGCTGGAGACGGCGCGGGGGCGCAGGAATCCGCCGGCCGCCAAGACGGCCTGATTGAGGGTGGCGTTGGGTGGCAGCTTGATGAGGCCGGGGGCTTTCACTTCGCCAACCACGTTCACCCCGATCGTTTCGGGGGCAAAGCTAGCCCGGGCCACGCGCGAAACCTCCTCAGAAGAAAAGGTGCTGGCCTTTGGAATCATCAGCATGTCTCCATCCCGCAGCAGGATATTTTGGCTGAGGTCGCCACTTTCCAGCAGTTGCCAAAGGTTAAGGGTTTGGTCTTGGGGAGTGCCGCTGGGATCTGAGCGCCGGAGGCGGATGTTACGAATATCGGCGAGGGGGGTGATGCCGCCGGCCGCCACGATCGCCCGGGTCACGTCTGGCCATTGAAGGGGTAACTGATTGGGCGCTACGTCCCGATTGCTGACCTCGATCGCGTAGGAGCCGGGCCGATTCACTTCCCCAGAAACGCCAATCCGAACCGGGCGGGGCGTTAAAACATTGACGGTGATGATCGGGGTCTTGACGAAGGGGCGATAGGCCTGGCTGAGGGCACTGGCCAATTGCTGAGGAGTTAAGCCTCGGGCCCGCACAGAACCAATCCAGGGCACGGAAATCGTGCCATCAACCAGCACCAGGTAGATACGGTTGCTGAATTCGGGCACATCAAAAATTTCCACCTGTAGCCGATCGCCCGTATCCAGTTGATATCCATCGATCGGGGGCTGAAGCGTTGGATCAAGCACGGAACCCGCCGAGGTGGACGTGGGAGCCAGCAGCAACCGGGGCAAAGGCTGAAGGGTTGCAGAATTCGGCGCGGAGTTTGGCGCGGAATCTGGCGTGGAATTGCCGGAGGTGGAGTTAGCCGATGGATTAAGGGTGGAATCGGGTGCTGCAACGCTGGAGGGGCCGTCGGGCGCACTGAGGGCCGGTTCATCAAAAGGGCCAAGGGGTTGGGCCGCCACGGGCTGGGCGATCGATCCCCAACAGCAACCACCCAAAATGCTAACAAGCAGTGCAGTTATTCGACTCGACGGCCGAGGGCTTTGAAGCAGGGCTGACATAGACAGCAGAGGATTGAGCAAATGCGCGGGCAAGGGTTTAAGTGACCATAGAACGGTAACTGCGCTGCAATGCACCCGATTCTTGAATGAGTTGCGTCAATGGAGCGATCGCACTGGTTGAGGGGTCTTGGTGGGTGACCTGCGCCCCAATCCCAGTCACGATCGGGAATTGGGGCATTTTGAGGAATTTCCCAAGATTTGCCCAAGATTTGCCCAAGAAGTGATCGTTTCCAGGGAATCAACTACCATCGCGACCATCATAATCTGACCGATAGCGAGGATGGTGCTCAGGTTAACTCATCCATTACTCCCCCTGGGGATCGGCTGCAAGGAAACTTGCCCATCGCAGAATCCGGTTATTCTTCACGGGGCGATCGGGATCAATCGCAATCAATCCCCAAAAATTCAAGGGTTTCAGGGTTACTGCAAGGGAAACCGAGGGGGGTTGCGATCGGGATCCCTCGGCAACGGCTCGATCGATGGCGGGTCAGATGCCCCTTTAGATTGCACTAGTGATGATCAAGATTTGGTAGCAATTTTCACGAGATTCCCCGTAATCTTGCAGGGTTGACTCAAAATTCATCTTGCATAAAACTTCTCGCCCGAAATTGACTAAATTTTCGGCCTTTTCCTATTTTTCCATCAATTCTTAATGTTGCCAGATTTGTTGTGACTTGGTGAATATTTGACCAAGATTTCGAGAAATACTTTGGCAAATACTTGGCGAACACCATAGGGCAAACATCACCGGTCAACCCCTTCCGAACACCCTCCTGGAAAATGTACCCATGGTGCTTCCCTGACCGAACGGCGATCGAGGAAATCGATTAACACCGATCCCAGAACCGATCGCCCCGATCGCAACCAAACCCAATCCGCCACAGCCCCATCACAGCTTTAGAAGATGGCTCGGTGATCTCTTGAGACACTCACCAATCACCACCCGATTTGCGGGTCAAGCGGCTTCAGCTTCCTGTTTTCGTCGGTTGGTGCGCTGAATTAGGCATCCGTTTTGGCCTTTCAAACCCCCTATCGGGTTGAGCAAACCGGGAAAAGAGTCTTGAAAAAAAGCCAAGAACCGTCACCCCTTGCCTGAATCCGGTTTAGGGTCGTGAGAGATTGATCCGCGTTGGGATTGATTCCCTCACCCCTTGGGTCAAAATAACTGCCGGGGCTGACCCTGTGGGTTCAAGCCCGTTTGATTCATGACTTCGCAAGCAGGAGAGTTTTGATCATGGCCCCGATTAAGGTTGCCATTAACGGTTTCGGACGCATTGGCCGATTGGTGTTTCGCGGTGCGATCGCCAATCCCGACATTGAAGTTTGCGCAATTAACGACCTGTTCCCCCCCGAGAGCCTCGCGTACTTGCTGAAATATGACTCCACCCACGGCCGGTTCAAGGGCACGGTGGAAGCGGCCGAAGGCGGCCTGGTGGTGAACGGCAAACTGATTCCCTGTTTTGCTTGTCGCAACCCGGAGGAGTTGCCCTGGGGTGACCACAATGTGGACTTTGTGGTGGAAGCCACCGGAATTTTCATTGACCATGCGGGAGCCAGCAAGCACCTGGCCGCTGGGGCGAAGCGGGTGATTATCTCCGCACCCACGAAGGATCCCGATCGCGTGCCGACCCTGGTGGTGGGCGTGAACCACAGCAGCTTTGACCCGGCCAAAGATTTCATCGTGTCCAACGCCAGTTGCACCACCAACTGTTTGGCCCCGATCGCCAAGGTGATTCATGACAACTTCGGTCTTGCTGAAGGGTTGATGACCACCGTCCATGCCGCCACCGCCACCCAGCCCACCGTGGACGGCCCCAGCCGCAAGGATTTGCGCGGCGGCCGCAGTGCCATGCAAAACATCATCCCCGCCTCTACCGGAGCCGCCAAGGCCGTGACCCTGGCTCTGCCGGCCCTGAAGGGGCGCTTGACTGGCATGGCGTTCCGCGTGCCCACGGCCGATGTGTCGGTGGTGGATTTGACCTTCCGCACTGAGCAAGCCACCAGCTACCAAGCCATTTGTGCCGCCATGAAGGCCGCCGCTGAAGGAGAGCTGAAGGGGGTATTGGGCTACACGGAAGATCCGGTGGTTTCTACGGACTTCACGAGCGATGCCCATTCGAGCATCTTTGACGCAACGGCGGGCATTGAGCTGAACTCGAATTTCTTCAAGATTGTGTCTTGGTATGACAACGAGTGGGGCTACTCGATGCGGATGGTTGATTCGATCGTGGCGATGGCTGCCAAAATTAGCTAATCATTCGCTAGTCACTGGCTAATTGATTGACGCAGTAGACAAGGGGCTTAAGCCCCTTGCTCTCGCACTTTCGTAATGGTGGAAGGCTTGATTCGACCCATCACTTTTAGCCTGTGATGCTGTTATGAAATTGCATCCCAAAACACTCTGAAGGCACTGTGGAGGAAAAAATGGAAAAACCCTACAGCACCGATGAGTTACTACAAATTTTGGCGGAAGAACAGCGGGCCTGTATGCAAGGCCAACGCCTACATTTGACGGCGAAAGTATCAGGAATTGCGCCGCTCGATCGCCTGATTGACCCCAAAGGGATTCAAAAATTTACGGCTTATCAAAACTTCCGGGCCCAAATTCATGCCTACCAGCGTGAACAGGGGGTGTCGGGCTTGGTGTGGCGATCGATTGCCCTGGGCCCCCACCGGCTGAACTATCCCGAATTACATGATCAATTAGTTGCGCTGCCGGAGGATATCCATACCCTTCAGCGCTTTAAGGATGATGCGATCGAATTTTGGCGATCGGTCACGGTGGGGTTCGATCGCCACTTGAGCGTGGCCGGGGGGCGAGACTTTTGCACCCTCACCCCCAGTGATGAGCAGCGCTTGATTGATCGCGCTGAGTGGGTCAGTTTGGATCCGCGCGGCCAAGCATTGCCCTGCGAGGTGGTGTTGCAGTTGGGTTGGGGCGATCCGGCCGGCGCACGCTACCGGCGCGACTGGCCCCAATCGGGCAGCGAGTTGGTTCATGCCGTGCCGCCCGGGGGTTGCCCCATGCCCTAGCCGCCGGCCGCAAAAATGCCCATCACAATGGCCGACAGCAACAGCCCGGGACTCAGCAGCAATACCAACGTGCCTAGATCATGCCAATTCATAGTCTTAATCCTCGTTTCAGTCCTCGATCGCGACGATCCTTCAAAACAACCCTTCAAAAACCGAACCATTCCAGAATGGCTTGACAGTTTTTGGGGCTTTGGAAGTTTTTGGGGCCAAACCGTGGCCTGCTCCCGATCGTAGCGGCTCTTTTTGATCCCGTCCCGGAAGATCAGCTTTGACTTCAGGTTTCACAGCCAATTGCCCACCAGGATATAGGGGGCCCAAAAGAAGGGATGGCGAAAGTTGGGGTTTTTGAGCAAGGCAAGCTGAGCCTGGCGCAGGGATTCGGCCTTGGTGGCTCCGGTGCGCAGGCTTTGGTAAAAATCTCCCATCAGCAAAGCGGTGGATTCGTCGCTAACCTGCCACAGGGTTCCCAACACGCTGCGAGTGCCGGCCTGGATGGCAATGCCCGTGAGACCCAGGGTGGCGCGATCGTCCCCTCGGGCTGTTTCGCAGGCACTCAACACCAAGAGTTCGATCGGGGGGCGGCTGGCCGGTCGGCGCAACAGTTGGTCAAAATCTGCCAACTCAATGCGGCGATCCCAAGCCAACAGAAAGGTGCGATCGGCTCGGGAACTGAACTGGGCATGGGTTGCCACATGGACGATCGGGGCGTTGTTTTGTTGCAACGCTTGGCGCAGGGCCTGCTCCGTCAGGGCCTGATCGCGCAAGACGGCCGCCGGTAACTCCTGGGCCAAAATATCTAGCTCATCGGCCACAAAGGGCAAGGCTCCCAATTTTTCCGCCTGGAAACTGGGGGCCACTTCCGAAACACCCGCCGCCAAGACGTTGAGCGATCGCGGGTTCAGGGCTTTGGGGGCAAAAAGCTGCAAACCCAAGGCCCTGGTGGTGTTGTAGCGCTCCAAGAGATATTGCTCTCCGTCATGGAGGGCGGCGATCGGGATATTCGCCAAGGGCCCATCCAGCACAAACACCAGGGTTTTGACTCCCGATTGGGCTAATTCTGGGGCAATCGGAGCCACTAGCCAGTCATAAACCTGCTTGGACAGGCGCAAGCGCTCCCGGTTGGGAATAGTCGGGTCTTGGACGGCCTGTTGCACCCGTTGCAGGGTTTGGAGAACGGTGGCTCGGGGCACAGGAACCACGGCATAGCGCAACGGTTGGCCCGGTAATTTGGTGAGGGTGGCCACGCGATCGCTTAAAACAATGGCCTCCACGGCGGCCGTGTCCGATCGCCCGTCAATGGCCCGATCGAGCGGTTCCGGTTTGGCATCCAAACAAGCTTGGCGAAAGAAGTTTTCCAATTCCACCAACTGCAAAGCTTCGATCGCCGATCGGGCCGCTTGCAAGTCTTCCTGGCTGGGGTTGCCCCGCAGCAACTGATCCACAAACTCCCGATAGACCGGCTCCACCCGATCGCGGAAGGAAAACTGCACCACGGAATCCATCCCGGCCAGATCATTGCGCAATTGCCCGATCGCTTGGGTGGCCAGGCGATAGGCCGCCAGGGAACCGGTGCGATCGCCCCCTTGGGCCCGCAACTGCCCGAGGGAACGGGCCGTGCGATAGGTCACCTCCGGAGCCGCCAACCCTTCCACCAGCGCCAGGGATTGCTCCAGCCAACGCGCCGCCAGGGCAGTTTCCCCCCGTTGCCGATAGGTTTCGCCCAACTGACCCCAAACCGCCGCCGTCAAACGGTGATCGCCCAGGGCTTGGGCCGCTTGGGCCGCCTGTTGCAACCCTGCCAGGGCCAAGGCCGGTTCATTCACGGTTGACCACCAGCGAGCCAGGCGCATTTGGGCCGCAATCCGATCGCGCCCGATCGGGAGCTGTGCCACCTGGGTGGCCAACGCTTGCAGTTGAGCCTTGCTGACGGTTTCTCCGGGTGAGCTGCCCGTTTCCAAACCCAGAAACACCATCTCCCAGCGCTCCAACTGACCCCACAGCCGATCGCGATCGCTCCCGGCTGCCGCTGCCGCCACCCTTGCTCGATCGAACGATGCCATGGCCTGTTGTCGAAGAGTCGTCCATTGGGGATCATTGCGATCTAACCCTTGGCGAGCCAACAGGGCCCGGGTGCGGGCCAGGGCCAGGGCGGCGGTGCTGCGATCGGCCGGGGTTCCCGACTGTTCCAACACCGTTGCCGCTTGACTCAACCAAGTTTCTGCTCGGGCCAATTGCCCCAGCGATCGCAAGGCCTCCCCAGCCGACAGCAGGCCCAACCCTTGCAAGCGCGTGGGTTCGCGGGGGGCCTCCGGGGCAGTGCCAATTTGCCCTTCAATCACCATCAGAGCACGCCCGTAGAGTCCCAGGGCTTGCAGGGCCTGGGCCCGATTCAGGCTGGCTCCCAATTGCCCATCCCGATCGCCCGCCGATCGATACAGGGATTCCGCCTGCTCCAAAAGTTGAATCGCTCGGGCCGCCTGCCCTGCGGTCAGCTCCAACCGGGCTTGCTGATTCAAGGCCGCCGCCCGCAACCGCACGACTCCCTCGCCGCGCAACGCCGCCAACAGGCCCAAACTCTGTTGCACTGCCTTCAAGGCCGCTGTTCGATCGCCCAATTGCCCCCAAGCCAAGCTGATACCATGCCAGGCGGCTCCTTGGGCCGCGCGATCGTCCCGTTGGGCCGCCTGTTGGGCCGCCCGCTGCCAATGGTCGATCGCCTCCGTAAACCGGCCCGCTTCGTAGGCCTGGCGTGCTTGTTCAAACTCCGGAGCGCCGGCCGGGGCGGCCAGGGGGGCTGGGGCTGGCCCTTGGGCGATCGCGGGGAACGCAGCGAAGGAAACCGTTCCCAACACCAACCCACAACCCACCCAACCCAACCATCGGAGCGATCGGCCCCATTGCCCCCACGCCCGCTCGTTACCTTGCCCCATGCCCATCAATCACGCTCGCTGTTGTGGATCAATTTCCTTTCTCCACTATCACCGACCAATCCAGAATTCCCGGTCTCTTCCCGGGTCTTTTAACGGTGCTTTGAGCGTGATTTCGATTGTTTTGACCGGTTTTTGACTGGTCTTTAACTGGTTTGATGGCCAGTCATTAGACCTCTTGCGTCAATCAAGACCCTCACCCTAAATCCCTCTCCCAAGTCGGGAGAGGGACTTGATCACCAGCTACGAGATCGCTGTAACGCAATGGTTCTGGCCCCCCTTCGCCCCCCTTGGGAGAAGGGGTTGGGGGATGAGGGCTTCTGGTCGATTCGCGTAAGAGGTCTATTCAAAACCGATAGCGATGGTGCTCCTCTAGCCAGCTCCGGAGTTCCCGCTCAGCCGGGCTAGAGAATCGATCGCCCGTGCGTGGATCCCAACCGTAAAAAATTTCCTCACCGGTTGGCAATGTCCGCGACCAAATTCGGATCTGATCAGGCGTGCTGAGCCGCATCACTGCTTGATGACCCCAATGGGCCAGCCGTTGCCCAAAATTGCCTAGGATGGTGTTTTCAGCACAGCAGTCCGCCAACCACCGCAGGGGCGATCGGGTTGCAGAGGTAAAGTGCATGACTCGGTTCTCCTGAAGAAACAAATCTCCTGGCCATCGTTGTGGAAGGCGGTAGCCAGGAGATTTGCTGTGCCTTCACCCTATCAAGGGTCGGCGGTTCGATCGACCGATGGCTTGCATGGGAGGTATGAATGAAATCGATGGATGTCTTGGTTGATCCTCCAAAGTGCCGGTATAGCATGGAGAGCAATTCGGCGAGCGCAATTCGGCTCCGGGTTCTGACGGCACTTTTCTCAATTTGCCGGATTTGGCCTGTCAAATTTAATCTGCTGAATTTGCTGAATTTGCTGAATTTGCCGAATCATTTGCTGAATCTTTAGATCGCTTTCCAGTCGATTCAACATCGACTCAGCTATGGGCGAAATTGCTGCAAAACTCAAGTTGTCTCAACTACGAACCCTGGTGGCGATCGCCGATCGGGGAAATTTCAGCCAAGCCGCCCTGGATCTCGACATTTCCCAATCCGCCGTTAGCCACGCGATCGCCACCCTCGAAGACGAACTGGGGGCCATTTTGCTGAATCGCGGCCGCCACGGCGCAACCCTCACCGACACCGGGCGCGAAATTGCCGACAGTGCCCGCAAAATTTTGGAACTGCTCAACGACATTGAGCGCCAGGCCAAAAGCGCCCGCGGCCTCGATTCGGGCCATGTGCGCGTGGCCTGTTTTCGCAGCGTGGCCACCCACCTGTTGCCTAAGGCGATCGAGCATTTGCGCCACCGCTACCCCGGCATCGCGATCGCCATTGATGAATACGACACCAGCCAGGATATTGAGGAAGAACTCCGCGCCGGCCGGGCAGATGTTGGTTTTGTTCTGTTGCCCGCAGGCAGTGAGTTTGAAACCTGGAACGTGATGATGGATGAATATTGGGCGATCGTCCCCAGCAGCGATCGGTACGCCACGGAGGTGATTGCCTGGGAAGATTTATTTTCTCGCCCGCTGATTTTGCCGCCCCGGCGATTTTTGTGTGCGCAAATTGTGCTCGATCGCTTCGCCAAGCTGGGCTTGAATGTGGAACCCAGCTACGAAGTCCGGGAAGATTCCACCATCCTGAGCATGGTGGCCCAAGGATTGGGCGCAACGGTCATGGCCCGGCTGGCCGCAGAACCGATCCCAGCCCAGGTGCGGGCCTATCGGCTGCCCGTGCCCTTTCACCGACACATCGGTCTGGCCATCTTGGCCAATGCGCTGCATTTGCCGCCCGTGTTTGCGGTGCGTGATGCGCTGAAGGAAACGATCGCCCATTTAACGCTGCCGGGCCAACCCCGACCAGAACAGCCCTGGCCCAATCTCAGGAGATCGGGACGGCCTGCCTAATCGGTGTTCCATTGATACGGCCCGACACACCAGCCCAATACACCAAACCAATACACCAGACTAATAAAATAGCCCCCCGATCACACCAGGGCGATCGGGGGGCTATTTGTTGATGTGTTGATGTTGCTAACCACCAGGTGGCCCTAACCCCAAGCTCAAGGATTCAGCTTGAAATTAAAAACCACCGGAGATTAAAAACTGATTGAAATTACTTGTTGGGCTGGGGAGTCAGGCGCAGGTAAGGCTTGATTTCCGTCACGCCCTTGGGGAATTTCTGGCGAGCTTCCTCGGTGGGGATCGAGGGAACCACCACGCAATCGCCGCCATCTGTCCAGTCAGCGGGCGTAGCCACACTGTAGTTATCGGTCAGTTGCAGCGAGTCAATCACGCGCAACAGCTCATCAAAGTTGCGGCCGGTGCTGGCGGGATAGGTGATCGTCAAACGCAGCTTTTTGTTGGGATCGATGATGAAGACCGATCGCACCGTCAGGGTGTTACCGGTGCTGGAATTGGGGTGAATCATCCCGTACAGCTCCGACACTTTCTTATCTTCGTCGGCCAGAATCGGGTAATTCAGCGTCGTGCTTTGGGTTTCTTCAATGTCGGCCGTCCAGCCATGGTGCGAATCCACGCTGTCAACGCTCAGGGCCAGCGCCTTCACATTGCGCTTGTCAAATTCACCCTTCAGTTGGGCAACGCGGCCCAGCTCGGTGGTGCACACGGGGGTATAGTCCGCCGGGTGCGAAAACAGCACCACCCAGCTATCACCAGCCCAAGTGTAGAAGTCGATCGAGCCGTGGGTGGAAGCCTGCGTGAAATCGGGGACGGTATCGCCAAGTCTGAGAGTCATGATTCTTCGTTGGTCAATGATTAATTGATTGACATCCTCCTCGCCCCAAAGGGTGAGGATTCCTCACCGCGCCTGAACCCAGCGAATCGGGCCGAGGTCGCTGAATGGGGTTGACGCTTCACAGGCCACCACTGGCGAACCAGTCTGACGCTGGCCTCCACGTCCGTTTAAAGTCTCGGACTGCCCGCCCGCGACGATGCATCAAACCAGTCAGGAGTGAATTTGCGGGCTGATGGGTCTGGGGGGCTAGAGGGGAGAGCGCCCGCAGATCATGATGCCACGAAACCCCAGTTTTCCGACCGGATTTTCGATCTTTTTCACCCAACAGGCCCGCCAGCGGAATTCCAGGCGACAAATGCGGTTGATTCGGCTTGGCAGTTCCGCTGTAGCTGGGGCTTGTACTGCTGGAAAAATTTAATGAAGCGCTTTAACGATTAGGCGTTCAGGTCATCCTAATCACGGCCCGGAGTAACGATCAGGCGTTCAGGTCATCCTAATCACGGCCCGGGATGCGAATCTTGCGATCTGGATGTTCAGAATAGCAGGACTCTGTAGCGAAATTATCAGTCTTCGTGAATCTGCAATCCTTCTGGGGACAAACCGTAAAGTTCCGCAATGATCCTGAAAGGTTCGTCATGCGGTCTTGAATCCTCAGCAATGCTGGATTGTCAGCAATGCTGGATTGAACGATCCGCCGTGCTTGCTTAAACCATCATTTCGGACAGGATGCTGAAATGCAGGCGAGGGAGAAGGTGCGCAGGGCGGAAATTTGGCTCATTTGGATTTCATGGCCCCCATCGAGTTCCAAATAGGTGACGGTGGCATCGCGGGCTTGGAGATCGTCGCGCACTTGCCAGGCGGCTTGGATTGGAACGACGAGATCTTGGCGGCCGTGGGTCACCAGCACTTGGGGCCCCTGTTTGAGGGAGCTGACTTGCGGCAGGGTGTGAAAATAGCCACTGAGGGAAGCAACGCCGGCCAGGGGTAGCGCTAACCCCACGTCTAGGGCCATGGCTCCACCTTGGGAAAATCCACAAAGGATGGTTCGATCGAGCGGGATGCCCGATCGCTCCGTGGTGGCCAACAGCCAGTTTTGGAGCTGGTCTCGGCTGGCCTGCAAGCCTGGATAATCGGACGATTCCAAGTCGTACCACATGCGCCCTTCATTGGAGTAGGGATAGGCCATGGGGGCTTGGGGAAATTCCATGTGCCAATCTGGCAAGTTCAGCAACGGAGCCAACGCGGCCACATCATTTGCATTTGCCCCCCAACCATGAAGCGCGACCAGCATTGCCGCTGGTGTGCGGTTCGCCTCGGGGGAAATCGCGATCGCCTCTAATAAAGCCACGCGACAACTCCTCGGTAGAATGAACCCGTTAAGCCTCAATCCTAACGGACTCTTCCATGACGCGGACAGCCCTGCTTAGTGTTTCTGACAAAACTGGTCTAATCGAACTGGCTCGCCAACTGGTGGAACGGTTCGGCTTTACCCTGGTCAGCAGCGGTGGCACGGCTAATGCCATCAAAGCCGCAGGACTCCCCGTGACCAAGGTTTCGGACTATACAGGCTTCCCGGAAATTTTGGGCGGCCGGGTCAAGACACTCCACCCGCTTGTGCATGGGGGAATTTTGGCCCGCACCGATTTGGAGGGCGATCGCGCTGATTTAGCTGCCAATGAGATCCCCGCGATCGATTTGGTGGTGGTGAATCTTTATCCCTTTGAGCAGACGATCGCCCGGGAAGGGGTGACGCTGCCGGAGGCGATCGAACAAATTGATATCGGTGGCCCCGCCATGATCCGCGCCGCTGCCAAAAACCACAGCCGCGTAACGGTGCTGTGCAACCCAGCTCAATACGATCGCTACTTACATGAGCTGAGCAGCAATGGCACACCATCCCTGGAATTCCGGTTGCAGTGCGCCCGCGAAGCCTTTTGGCACACCTCCACCTATGACAGCGCGATCGCCACTTACCTGAGCCAACAGGCCGACAATCCCGCCGATTTGGATCGACCCGCCTTAGCAACGCCAGTGGAATGGGCGATCGCGGGTAAGCGGGTGCAAAGCCTGCGCTATGGCGAAAATCCCCATCAAAGCGCCGCTTGGTATCGCAGCGGCTCCACCCCCAGCGGTTGGGCGGCTGCGGAACAACTCCAGGGCAAAGAACTGAGTTACAACAACTTGGTGGATCTGGAGTCGGCCCGGAGTCTGATTGCGGAATTTGTGGCCGCCGATGCTCCTCCGGCGGCGGCTATTCTGAAGCACAACAATCCCTGTGGTGTGGCCCTGGGATCGTCGGCTGATGCGCCCCTGTTGGAGGCCTATCGCAAGGCCCTGGAAGCGGATTCGGTGTCAGCATTTGGCGGCATCGTGGCCCTGAACCGCCCGATCGACGCAGAAACGGCCGCCGCGCTCACGGAAACCTTCCTGGAATGCATTGTGGCTCCTGGCTGTGATGAAGCAGCTCGCGCCTTGTTGCAGAAAAAACAAAACCTGCGAGTCTTGGTGCTGCCGGATCTGTTAGCGGGGCCGGCGGCCACGGTGAAGACGATCGCGGGCGGCTTTTTGCTCCAGGCGGCCGACGACGAACCCAGCGACCCGAACACCTGGCGCGTGGTGACGGAAAAGCAACCAACGGCGGATCAGCTCGCAGAGTTGGCCTTTGCCTGGCGGGTTGTGAAGCATGTGAAGTCCAATGCGATCGTGGTGACCAGCAACCGATCGACCCTGGGGATCGGTGCGGGCCAAATGAATCGCGTGGGTTCCGTGGCAATCGCCCTCAACCAAGCGGGCGACCAAGCCCCGGGCGCTGTTTTGGCCAGCGATGGGTTCTTTCCCTTTGATGACTCGGTGCGGACGGCGGCGGCGGCGGGCATCGGGGCGATCGTCCAGCCCGGTGGCAGCGTGCGCGATGAAGACTCGATCAAGGCGGCCAATGAACTGGGTTTGGTGATGCTGATGACCGATCGCCGCCACTTCCTGCACTAACGATTGTGCAGTTTGCTCTGAAGCCATCCCCACGTCCGGCCGATCGCTGACTGCACTGATCGCTGACTGCATGATCGGAGGCAAGGGGCTTAAGCCCCTTGTCTAGCCATGGTTAGCGTTGATTGACGGGTTCAGGTTGGGGATATTTTGTCCCTACTGAGTTGGTTCCTACTGAGGTAGCGGGGCCACATTGTTATTGGCCGCGATCCGATTCCGAAGCATGGTCACAGCCCGTGTGTATTGGGGATCGCTCTCGGTGGCCAACAGCCGCCCGCCATTGGAGAACAGATAATATTCCTGCTCATCCGATAGCTTGATTTCCACATCGGGGCTGATACCGGTTTTGTTAATGTCCGTGCCAGCGGGGGTGTAGTAATGGGCGATCGTGACGGCTAAACCCGAACCATCACCCAAGCTATGCACCGATTGAACCAGGGCCTTGCCAAAGGTTTGGCTTCCCACCACGAGCGCCCGGCGGTTATCCTTCAGCGCCCCGGTCAAAATTTCGCTGGCACTGGCGGAATTGCCATCCACCAACACCGCCAGCGGCAAGTTCGTGAGGGATGTGCGGTTAGCCCGGGCGGCTTGGCTGTTTCCTGCGCGATCGGTCGTGCTGACAATGCTGCCGGCATCGAGCCACATGCGCGCAATCTCAATGCTGGCGTTCAAGAGACCGCCCGGATTGCCGCGCAGATCCAAGACAAACGCTTCGGCCTGCTTGCCTTTCAAATCCTCGATCGCCCGCTCCATCTGTTCGGCCGCATGGGCGCTGAACTCATTAAGGCGGATATAGCCTACCCGAATGCCCGATTCCGTTTGCAGGCTCGATCGAACGATCGGCACTTCAATTCGGGCGCGGGTTAAGGACACCGAAAACGGCGCACCGCCTGCCCGCTGAATTTCCAGCTTCACCGCCGTGCCTGCCTGGCCCCGAATCAAGCTGGAAGCCTTGTCGGGAGACATGTCCTTGGTGGCTTGCCCATCGATCGACAGGATCAGATCTCCCGTCTTCAAACCGGCCCGCGCAGCCGGTGAGTTGGGCATTGGCTCCACCACTTGCAAGTGCTTCGTCTTGTCATCTACCCCCATCCGAATCCCAATCCCAGACAGTTCGCCGGCCGTTTGGTTGGTCAGCTCCTCAAACTGCTCAGGAGTCATGAAGCGCGTGTAGGGATCGTTCAGCAGCTTAATCGCCTTGCGCAGGGCTTCGTAGGCTTCATCCCGCGACGTATATTGGCGGCTCAGGAGGTCTTGGCGGATGGCTTGCCAATCATTTTGGTTAAACTGCCCATCCACATATTCACGGTTGATGATTTGCCAAGCTTCATCCACGATTTGCTTGGGGCTGTCCTGGAATTGGCCGGGTTCCGGGGCGGGCGGTTCCCGGTCTTGGCTGAAGGCCGGCAAACTCAGGGCTGGATGAAGCAGGGCAACGCTGGCCGCCGCGATCGCCACCTTTACGCCCAGGCTCTTGGGCGATCGCCGCCAATCAAACCAATGACGCGAAACCGACGAGACAGCGGGCATAGATTTGGGATCAACCTGGGGCATACGGCCAACGTTTTTGAATGAAATCAAGGGAATGCAAAACTAGCACCCAACCAGCACCCAGCAATTTTGGGAGTTATGGCAGGATGGCTGATAGATGATTGCTATTCATCATAGAGCGCCGATCGGGAACCGTGGGTGACTCCAGACACCGATCGAATCGCCACATTCAATCCCGAATGGATCTCTAACGGGCAGTTGACCATGATTTGGAAACGTACTCAGCCCCCCGAATCGCCATCCCCCCAGGTTGCTCGATCGACCCCATCCCCTTCATCGTCCCTATCCAGTTCGCCCGCATCAACCACAACATCAACAACATCAACCGAAACATCAACCGCAGCCCTGAGCCGATCGCTCCGGCGGCTGCAATGGTTAGGCCACTTCACCAATGGGGCGATCGCCCTGATCGCGATCGGGGGAATCGTCCTCCTGCAACAAGCCACCATCAAACGCGCTCCCCAGGGATTGGAAGATCCCGTTTTGGCTCAGGATCGCACCCGCACACAATTGCAATTGGCGGCCCGAATGCCCAGCCTTGGGTTTGATAATTTGCTGGCCAATTGGGCGTTTTTAAGCTATTTGCAATATTTCGGAGACACGGAAGTTCGCCAGGCCACGGGCTACACGGCCAATGAAGATTACTTTGAGCTGATGACCCTGCGGGATCCCCGATTCACCACGCTGGCTCCTTTCATTTCGGCAGGTGTGGCGTACTATGCGGGCAAGCCGGAAAAATCCGTGGCCCTCATGACCCGCATGACCGATGTGCTGGATCCCAAGCACCAACCCGATGCCTTTTGGGTTTGGCGCTTCAAGGCGTTTGATCAATACCTGTTGCTGAATGACATTCCGGCCACCGTGGCTTCCCTGGAAATGGCGGGTCGCTGGGCAGCCATGACTTCAAAATATCGGCGGGTGGCTCCGTTTTTCCAAGAAACAGCGGACTTTTTGCGCCGGGATCCCAACACGTTAGCGGTGCGGTTTTACTCCTGGAATGAGGTGTATCAAGCGGCAGTCGATCGCCTAGTGATTCAGCGGGCTGAACAGGAATTGTTAGCCATGGGAGCCAAGCGGGGCCCACGGCTGCCCAATGGTCGATCGCAGTTTTTGCCGCCGCCCGGTGTCGCTGCGCGTTGAATCGAGTGTTAATCAGTTCATCGTTTCAGTCGCCTCAGTCGCCTCAATCATTAGATTCCCCTCAATCACCCTATGCAGCCATTTCATCGAAAAATTGGGCTGATGACCGCTGGTCTGCTGGCCTTGGGGGGCCTGTGGTGGGGCGGACGGTTGATGGTGGCGGCTTCGGGCCCGCCGGAAGTGCTGTGGGTCTTGGGGGGCAGCATTCGGCGCGAAATGGCGGCGGTTCAGTGGGCGGCGGCCCATCCCCAACAGCGGGTGCTGATTTCCGGGGGTTCCAAGCCTCCCTGTGTCAAGGCGTTGTTCGATCGCGCTGGTGTGAAGGGCGATCGCGTTTGGCTGGAGCAATGCGCCCAATCCACGTTTGGGAACTGTTATTGGAGTCTGCCGATCTTGCAGCGTTGGGGTGCAAAACGGGTGATTTTGATGACTTCCGGTTCCCACCAATGGCGAGCCGGGGCCATGGCTCGGCTCATTCTGGGCAGTCACGGTATTTGGGTTGATGTGGTGACCGTGCCGGAAACGGGTGTGCCTGCTAATCAAGAAAACCCGCTGAAAACCGTTTTGGATGTGGGGCGTGCGGGCGCTTGGGCGATCGGCAGCCAGTGGAATAGTCCCCAATGCCAACAGGTGGGGCGTTTAGAGCAGGTGAATATGGCCACTTGGTGTCAGCGAGCGTTTCGCTGTGAATATCAAGCGGGGCTATCTAAAATTTGTGCGCGATCGAGCCAGGGATTGCCCCAGCCCGATCGCGCACCTTCAGCGACTTCTCAAGCACCATCAACCCGCTAGGGATCCGCACGGCTCAACAACCGATCGATTGAGGCTTGTTGAGGCTTGCTGAATCCAGCCGATCGGGATCGGATCGAGATCGGCTGGAGATTAGCTAGAGATCGACAGCTAGTTGGACTGCTGATTCAGGTAAGCGGCGATCGCCTCATTGATCAGCGCAGTGGCCGACTGTCCCCGATCGGCAGCCAGGGCCTGCACCGACTTGTACAGCTCATCGCGAATGCCAATGCGATGGCGGGGAGCAGCGCTGCCGTTGCTGGCTCGCTGGCCGTCCTTCTCCGCCTTGGCATCGATCGGGCGATAGGCCTGCATAAAGTGCCGCAGCGTATCAAACCCGACCCGATGGCAGAAATCGCCAAAGCTTTCGCCCGGTTCGCGCGATCGCTTGAAGTAAACCAAAATCGGTTCCAGGAACGATTCCAGATCCGTATCCTTCATCCGTTCCGTAAACGTTTGGGCCAAGCGGGTTTGGCTAGGAGAACCCCCGAGCCAGACTTGGTAGGCATTGGGCGCGCTGCCCACAAAACCCAACTCAGCCATGTAGGGCCGAGCACAACCGTTGGGGCAACCGGTCATCCGAATCACGAAGGATTCATCACCCAAGCCCAAGCGCTCCATCAGCGATCGAATGCGCTCCACAAAGCCCGGCAGGGCCCGCTCCGATTCGGTGATCGCCAAGCCGCAGGTGGGCATGGCCGGGCAAGCCATCGCCAGCCGCTCCAGGGGATCAATTTGCTCGATCGCCCAAACCCCGCAGTCGGTCAGGATTTTTTCAATGGCGGCTCGATCGCCCGGCTTGATGTCATAGAACAGCACGTTCTGATGGGGAGTCAGCAGCATTGGCAACTGGAACCGTTCCACAATTTGCCGCAGAGCCGATCGCAGCTTGAAATCACCCTGGTCACGCACCCGCCCATTTTGGATCGACAGGCCCAAGAACAAATGGCCATCGCCCTGTTCGTGCCAGCCCAAGAAGTCCTCATAGCGCCAAGCGGGCAGGGGGCGCGCTGGTTCCAGCTTTTTGCCCAAGTAATCTTCCACATGGTCGCGGAACTTGGCCACCCCCCAATCATGCAGCAGGTACTTCATCCGGGAGTGACGACGATCGAAGCGATCGCCATAGTCCCGTTGCACCGCCACGATCGCCTTCACCAGTCCATAGACATCCGCCGCCGCCACAAAGCCAATTTCGTCGGCAATGCGGGCGAAGGTTTCTTCCTTGTTGTGGGTACGGCCCAAACCGCCACCGGCATAGACATTGAACCCTTCCAACTCCCCTTGCTCATTGGTGATCACCACCAAGCTCAAGTCCTGGGAAAACAGATCCACGGAGTTGTCTCCCGGAACCGTCACCGCGCATTTGAACTTGCGGGGCATGTAGGTTGCGCCATAGACCGGCTCTTCCGTGTCCAGGCGCATGGGCGTGGAGCCGTTGCTTTGGCGGGCCGCCTTCACGGCCGGGTCTTCTTCGGCGGAAATGGCCTTTTCCCCATCCAGCCAAATTTCGTAGTAGGCCCCCGTTTGCGGCGTGAGCAAGTCCGCAATGTTGTTGGCATAGGCCAGCGCCAGTTGATACTCGGGGCGGTTTTTGTAGGGCGCTGGTGGGGCCATCACGTTGCGGTTCAGGTCGCCGCAAGCGCCGAGGGTTGACCCCATGCTGTTGACGATCGCGGCGATCGTGGCTTTCAGGTTCTTTTTCAGAATCCCGTGCAACTGAAAGCCCTGACGGGTTGTGGCGCGCAGGGTTTCGTTGCCATATTCACTGGCCAGGCGATCGAGCGTCAGGTATAGTTGCGGCGGGATGAACCCTCCCGGACTGCGGGTGCGCAACATCATCTGATAGGGCTTCTCCTGGCCCGGCTTTTGCAGGTCTCGATCGACCTGTTGATAGGAGCCGTGGAATTTCAGGATTTGAATCGCATCATTGGAAAAATAATTGGTGTCCAGCAACAGTTCCGACGCAACGGGTTCCCGGAGAAAGTTGCTTCGTTCTTTGAGTCCTTCAACTTTCGAGAGACGAGTTTCGGTGGGTGCAGCAACCGGCGAGCTAGCAGATTTGGCCATGAGTCCAGCAGTGGCAAATAAGGGGGGGATTGAATGCCCCGTAAGTCGATCGAGATATCGGAGAATTGATACTCCATCCTACCATTGGCTCGGTAGGATCCACGATTCATCACTATTCACTGTAGGGCTTAGGCGGGTTGAGTTGCGCGGATGTTAACGGAAAAACTCAGTTGGGGTCTGTCGATCGCGCTGAAACTCCTGCCAACACCAGTTCACAAACCCAAAGTAACGATCGCGAAACACATCGGGACTGAAGGACTGGGCATGGCGGTGAATCGCCTCAGCACTCAGGCGCGATCGATAGTCTTCAAAGGCCGTCACCGCCGCCGCGATCGCCTCGCTGGTTTGTTGCTCAAACAGCAGCCCCGTGCCCGTTTTGGGATCCTGGCGACAGTCGCGCACCGTTTCGCCGGTTCCCCCCTGAGCAAAGGCAATTACGGGCGTACCGCAGGCCTGGGCTTCCACGGGCGCAATCCCAAAATCTTCAAACGCCGCATAGACAAAGGCCCGGGCCTGGGCCATGGCTTGGGCCACCACTGCGTCCGGCTGCTCGCCCAACAGTTGCACGTTGGCCCCAGCCTGTTCGCGCAAGGATTCCAGCATTGGCCCGCCCCCAATCACCATCAGGGGCAATCCCAACTGATTGAACGCCTCCACAATCAAGTCCACCCGCTTGTAGGGCACTAGCCTGGTAACGCAGAGGTAATAGTCATCCTTGGTGGTTTGCAGGGGGAATCGATCGACCTGTACCGGCGGGTAAATCACCTCCGCCCGCCGTCGATAGCAGCGCCAAATTCGATTGGCCGTGGTGCGGGAGTTGGCCGCAAAAAAATCGACCCGATTCGCCGCCAGCACATCCCACAACCGCAACCGATGCAGCAAATAGCGGGTGAGCCAGCCGATCGGGCCACGACCCGATCGACTGCCCGCCAAATAATCATGGGTCAAGTCCCAGGCATAGCGCATGGGCGCATGGCAATAGCAAACATGCAACTGATGGGCCGCCACCAGCACCCCCTTCGCCACCGCATGGGAAGAGGACAGAATGATGTCATAGGCTCGCAGGTCTAATTGCTCGATCGCCAAGGGCCAAAGGGGTAAATAGCGCTGCACTCCACGAATGGCTCCCGGAAAGCGCTGCAAAAAGGTATGGCCGATCGCTCGGCCATACAAGTAACTTTCAGAATTGCTAGACTCGAAATCGATCAGCGCGTGCAAAGCCACCGGTTCCGGCAACCAGCGATCGAGCTGGGTCACCATTTCCCGCACCACCAACTCAGACCCCCCCGTGGCCAGCGGAGTTAACCATTCATGCACCAGGGCATAGCGGCGATCGCATGGAATCATGGGGTGATGCATCCTGACAGAGGCTGAGTTAATGGGTTGACGGGGCGGGAATCATGCCCGTTGCTGCCTAGGGGCGCTGGCTTTGGTTGAATTGATCACACCGATCAAACGCCGCTCAAGAGCCGATCGAATGCCGATTCAACACTGATCGATCAAGCCTTGGCCCCGTGGCGCGAAGCCCCGCAACAGGCGATCGCGTCAACACCCACTCAAGGGCGCTGGGGCGGTGCTGGCCAGTGAAAAGCAGTACCAGACAGCGTTAAACGGCGCAAAATGGCCCCAACATCCGCACCTCCGGCTCCAGAAGCACATCCCAACGGCTGTACACCTCATTTCGGACACAATCAATCAGATTAAAAATGTCCGCAGCTGTGGCGTTATCGCGGTTCAAGATGAAGTTCGCGTGCATTTGGGCCACTTCCGCGCCCCCAATGCGATGCCCCTTCAAGCCCGACTGCTCAATCAGCCAGCCGGCCTTACGGGGTTCCGGATTGCGGAACACGCTGCCGCAACTGGGCAGATGGTAGGGCTGGGTAGCGTGGCGGCGCTCCAGGTGCTCGCGAGTTTGGGCTTGCAGGGCTAGGGAGTCGTGGCCGGGCTGGAGTTGGAAGGTGGCTTCCGTGACCAGTTGGCTGTCTCCTTGCAGGCTGGAAGTGCGATAGCTGTAGCCCAAATCCGCTGCCGATCGGTGTTGGATTTGACCCGTTTGGGGAGCCAAAACGGTGGCTTGCAACAACACGTCACGAATTTCGCTGCCATGGGCCCCAGCGTTCATGACGATGCTGCCGCCGATGCTGCCGGGAATGCCCACCGACCATTCCAGACCGCCCCAGCCCAGATAGGCCGCTTTCCAGGCCAAGGCAGCCATGGATACGCCAGCGCCGGCCGTGATCCTGGCGTTTTCTCGATCGATCTGAATCCGCCGTAGATAGCGTGTGCCGATGGTTAAACCCGAAATGCCCCGATCGCTGATCAAAAGGTTGGATCCCGCCCCCAAAAGGGTCACGGGAACACTATTGCGATCGGCCCACTCAAAGCACTCGTATAAATCATCAAGGGTTTTGGGAGCGGCATACCATTCGGCTGGCCCCCCAACCCGAAAAGAGGTAAACCGCGCTAGGGAGACATTGGACTGAATCAGGCTACCCGTCTTTGTGGCGGGTGAGTGCAGTTGAGTCACCATAGGTTCAAAATTGCAACAAACAGATTGCGACAAGGGATTGCAACAAACGAATTGCGAATTGCGATTAGAAACTGCAACTAGGGAGGATGCAGTGAACTGGTGCAAGGAAGCCGAGAGGCGGAACCGAACCAGGGAACTAGGAGCTGCAACCAAGACCCGCAACCCAGATCCAAAATCGAAATCCAGAATCAAGATCCAAAATCAAGATCCAGAATCGAAATTCAAAATCAAGCTCCAGAGCCTAGATGAGCCTAGATATAGAGAACTGGAATGCGATGGAGCGCATCCAAACTCTAAAGGTCGATTCAAAACGGTTCAGTCAGCGAAGTAGCAACAGCACCCGATCGGGCAATGCACCCGCAGATTAGAGAGCGCTGCTGGTTTTGCAATCATCTGTGGCCCGATCGGCCCGGGCTGCCAAATCCTTCAGCACCGAAGGCACGATTTGATTGAGATTTCCCGCACCCAAAAAGAGGGCCAGGTCACCCGGTTGAAGAGCCGCAGACAGAAATTGGTGTGTGTTGTCGAGCGAGCCGCAATAGGACACTTCGGGATGGTAGGCCGCCACCCGATCGGCCAAGGTTTGGCCGCTGAGTCCTGGAACCTGTTTCTCACCAGCGGCATAAATATCCGCAATGGCCACTAAATCTGCATCCTGAAATGATTGGGCAAACTCCTCAAGAAAGGTTTGGGTGCGACTGTAGCGGTGGGGCTGAAAAATTGCCACTACTCGCGATTGCCCTGCTTGGGCGCTCAACCGTTGGCGAGCCGCGGCCAAGGTGGCGCGAATTTCGCTCGGATGGTGTGCGTAGTCGTCATACAGGGCGATTCCCCCCTCGGTGCCCCGATGCTCGAAGCGACGCTGGGCCCCCTGAAAGCCCGCCAATCCTTCGGCAATTTGGGCAAAGTCCAACCCCAAGTCCCGACCCACGGCCACGGCAGCCAGGGCATTGCTGAGATTGTGTTGGCCCATCAGTTGCAGTTGGATTTCCCCGAGCACCTCCCCACGTTCTAGCACTGTGGCTGTCACACCCTGGGCCGTATATTGGGGGTTCAGCACGGTGTAATCGGCCACGCGATCAGGATCAAGGCTGTAGGAAATATCGGGTTTGAGGCGATCGCGCAGCGTGGGACAGTCCAAACACCCCACCCAGCGTTGGCAATTGTGGGTAAACTGCTCAAAGATTTCGACCACCCCATCAAGCGACTGGTAGTGATCGGGGTGGTCGAGTTCAATGTTGGTGATAACGCCGAGTTCCGCAGAAAGCTTAATCAGTGAGCCATCGGACTCATCCGCCTCCGCCACCAGGTAAGGGCCCTGACCTAAGCGTGCATTGCCCTCCCAAGCGCCCACCTCGCCGCCCACAATGATGGTGGGATCAATGCCTGCCTGGAGCAGCATGTAACCAATCAGGCTGCTGGTGGTGGTTTTGCCGTGGGTTCCGGCAACGGCGATCCCCCGCGATCGGCTGATCAACGCCGCCAGCAGGTCTGAACGATGCAAAATTGGACAACCCAGCTCCACAGCCGCTTGATATTCCGGGTTTTCTGCCTGAATCGCCGTTGAACAGACAACCTGCGGCAGGGCTTGCGGTGCGGTGGAGTGCGCTTCGGTCTCGGGAACCGTGGCTAGGGCCGTTGCCGCCAGGGGAACATCCGAGGCCAGCGCGGGAGGAGTTGCAAAAGGCACACCGGAACGAAAGGCATCAAAGTTCGTTGCGGATTGTTGCCAAAAGATCTGAGCACCTAGTTGTTCCAGGCGTTGGGTAATATGGCTCGATCGCGCGTCCGATCCAGAAACGGGGATCTTCTGCTTGACCAGAATATACGCGAGAGCCGACATGCCGATGCCACCGATGCCAATAAAGTGGAAAGGCCTTCCGCTAAAATCCACAAGATTCGGCATTGCCGCTCCTCAAAACACCACACCAACAATCACGCCATATCATATCAGCAACGGTCAAATTGCCGCAGAGAAGCGTTGATCCTCCTGAAACCAGCCTGGGCTGTGGGTTTCGGCGAACGATTGCGGCCTGAAATCTGACGAATTTCTTGCGAATTTGACCCATTTTGATGGGGAACAGCCCAATTGGCCTGATCGACCCAGAAGGGTGTTTGAGGGGTCTTAGCCAAGCCTCCAGCAGACCTCCATCAGACCTTAACCAAGCCCAAACCCAGTGTTTTGCGATCGCCCCACCGGGTCTCATTCCCAGCGGCCATCACTCACTTCGAGGCCAAACAGCAACCAGCGATCATGATCCCCGCAAAAATTCTGCAAAATCCGTTGCGATTAGTTTGGGATTGGGCCGGGATCGATGGTTAAATGTGGGCACATTGCTGGCATGATGGCTTGGCACTTGTCAGGCGATCGCTTGGGGCAGCTTTTCGTGTGCTCGCCCTCTGTTTTGGGGGGATCGATCGACCCGATCAACCCCGCCTCAGTTCCCAGAATCAGATCGTGCAGTTAGCCTGTAACATATGATTTTGGGTACAATCAACGCCTTCAAGTCGCGGGCGGGCAGTCCGAGACTCGAAACAGACGCAGAGGTCAGCGCCAGCCTGGTTCGCCAGCGTGCCGCCGACGAAGCGTCAACCCGTGGTCTAGTTGAGCAACTTCAGTGGTTGCTGAATTAGGGCTGGCAATCCCGCTCCGAAAATGTGGGAAAAACGTCAACTATTTCCTTAATACACCCTAAAGCACGCGAGGGCATAGCATAGTGATTAGAGTCGCCATTAACGGTTTTGGCCGAATCGGTCGTAACTTCTTAAGATGCTGGTTGACCCGCCAAGATAGCCAGCTCGAACTGGTGGGCATTAACGATACGTCCGACCCCAAGACGAATGCCCATTTGCTCAAGTACGACACGATGCTCGGCAAGCTAAATGCCGACATTCAGGCTGACGAAAATTCCATTACCGTCAACGGCAAAACGATCAAATGCGTGTCCGATCGGGATCCGCTCAAGTTGCCCTGGGCCGAGTGGGGCATTGACCTGATCATTGAATCGACAGGCGTATTTGTTAGCGAAGAAGGCGCTTCTAAGCACATCCAAGCCGGTGCTAAGAAAGTCCTGATCACCGCTCCGGGCAAGGGTGACGGTGTTGGCACGTTCGTGATGGGCGTGAACGACAGCGACTACGACCACGACAAATTCAACATCGTTAGTAACGCGAGCTGCACCACCAACTGCTTGGCTCCCGTGGTGAAGGTGTTGCATGAGAACTTTGGCATCATCAAAGGCACCATGACCACCACCCACAGCTACACTGGCGACCAACGGTTGCTGGATGCCAGCCACCGGGATGTGCGTCGGGCCCGTGCTGCGGCCATGAACATTGTGCCCACCTCCACGGGTGCTGCCAAGGCTGTGGCCCTGGTGTTGCCGGAAATGAAGGGCAAACTGAACGGGATCGCCATGCGCGTGCCGACCCCGAACGTTTCGGTGGTGGACTTTGTGGCCCAAGTGGAAAAGAGCACGATCGCCGAGCAGGTGAACGAAGTGCTGAAGGCCGCTGCTGAAAACGGCCTGAAGGGCATTTTGGAATACAGCGATCTGCCCTTGGTTTCGTCGGACTACAAGGGAACCGATGCTTCCTCGATCGTGGATGCTAGCCTGACCTTGGTGCTGGGCGGCGACATGGTGAAGGTCATCGCTTGGTATGACAACGAGTGGGGCTATAGCCAGCGCGTTGTGGACTTGGCAGAACTGGTTGCCCGCAAGTGGAAGTAGTTTCCCAAGGCTTCAGCTAGCTACTCGATCTTGCAATGTTCTGTAGCTAGTCTTTGCTAGTAGTTTTTTGAATCATGCGGGAGGCAGGATGTTATATTCTGCCTCCCTTTTTTGATTGTTGATGGATCTATTTTGGAGTCTTGACTTAGAAGAGGTCTGAAAAGCATTTTTTGGCACAGGTCAAGCAATAATCATCATTTAGCCCAAAACCCTAGATCTGCTGTTAGTGGATCGTGGGGAGCAAGATGCTCAAGCTCCTTGTTACGACGACTGGGGCACGGAACCTAAGCCCCTTGTCTTTGCTGGCTTGCAAGATCTGAAAGGTTAGCCATTTAGGCTTTTCAGAGATCCTCTAAAATGTCACGACTTAGCCTGAAGAATACCCAGCAAAATGGCGATCAGGTCGTCTAGATTTCCAGGAATTGTATAGGCATTCAGGTCTTTATAAATCGCTTGGCTAGCGCGATCGAGTTGGCCAAAAACCCAAACATTCCCGATCGTCACGGCTCCGTATAACCAGGGTTGGCCAGGGGCGATCGCCCGATCTAAGGCAATTAATTCAACGGCTAATTGGTTAAAACCGCGCTCTAAATCGCCCTTTTTCGCTTCAATAATCAGCATTTGATCCGCTGCCTTGAGGCAATAGTCTACGGTTCCACTGAGGTTTTCACCACCATTGAGGCTATATTCCACTTCAATTTCGATCGGGGCGTAGTCGAGTAATTCCAACAACAGGGGTGCAATATAAAATTCTCGTTTGGCCGTTTCCGAAGTCAACGAAATGAAGGGCAGTTTTTGAGTATAGGTGGCACGGAGGCGAGATTGCTCCGTCAGGCTTACGCCATCACTCGGCCGGAGGGTTTGCGTCGCAGTCGCACCGCTGGATTGCGGCCAGCGGGGGAGATTGAGGGGCTGAAGATGGTAGGAACAACCAAAATATTCAACCAGCTCGCGGGTAGAAATATTGAGGTCGAAGTAGTCGGAAAAGGTATATCGACGATCGGGGTTTAAGAGGGGGGCTAGGCGATTGGGCATGGTGTTTTGGCAACCAAGTTAGGAGTGATCCAATAGCCCGATCGTCGCACGACCGACGAAGGACAATTACTGTTCAACCATTGAGGTTTCATTGGATTGGGGTTGGGGAATATTCAGCAAGGGCAACCGATCGCCCCGAAAGATTTCTTCCGCTAATTCTCCTAATTCTGCCGTTGCCGTTGCCAACATCCGAATCCCCACAAAACCAGTCAAAACGGGCAAGACGGCCATACTCAACATCCATTCCGGTGTCGGTAAACAACGGCTCAGGGCCTGGCTGCTCCAAGTGGGGCGATCGGGTGTTGGTTGAGAACCGGGGGAATTGGGATTGGTTGCAGGCATAGGACAATATCTAGGACAATATTTCTGAGTTATCTCTGAGTTCAAATCAACCGTCAGACAAGCCAGAAACGCTGAAAATCGAGCAATTTCCAACGAAAGCGCTAGGGCGTGACCCGTTCATACACCAGCCATCGCAGAGAAACTGGGGGCCGTTGTTGATCTCCCAGGGGGAAGAGTCGATCGCCCGTGGCCCAGGGATCCAACCACTCTCGGGCCGCCAAGGCTTCCGGGGGCAAGTGTTCCCGCTCATAGGCCAAGGCCGGCTCATCGGACACCACCCGCAGGGGCAACGAGGCGATCGCTCGGGTTAGCTCCGTTGGCTGCAACAGAAAACTATCAGTCACGTAGGATAGTTGCCGCGCCAGCGGCGTGGGGTCATAGCCATCGGTGGTGACAAAGCAATCCATCACAATTTTCCCGCCGGGCCGCAACGCCGGAGTCAGCTTGGCCAACAGATGCGCCAGTTGGGCCGGATCGCTGAAATATTGCACCACACCGGTCAGAACAATCAGACCGTAGCGATCGGGCTTGGGGGTAAAGGCAGGATCGCGAATATCTTGCTCAATCAGGTCGATCGCCACACCCGCATCCTTAGCCAGTTGGCGAATGGTGTCGAGCATTTCGGGGGTGAACTCGATCGCATCCACCAGGTGGCCTTGTTGGGCCAGGGCGATCGCGTTGCGCCCCGTCCCGGCTCCCACATCCAACACCGGAATTGTGGCGGCGGGGGCTTGGGCCCTGAGGGCCGCCGCCAAATCCAACACCTTGGCATCGGGATAGCGATCACTATCCTTAGGCGGGCGATATTGCAAAAACAATTTGGCGCGATCGCTGTAAGAAATAGCCACCGGTCGGATGTCCCAAACCAGACCCCGATGGGGAGGCGGAGCTGGCGAATAGCGCACCAGCAGTTGCGAATAGGGAGAAGCCGCAAACCCTTCCTGCACGTTTTGGGTCACCGTGGCTCGCACCCGTGCCATTTCCTCCGGTGAAAAGGGATAGCCCAACACGGCGGCCAACATCTCCAGCCGCCGCACATGCAAATCGATCATCCCCGGCACACAAAGCAGGGCCAGCTCCCCACGGGAGGCCTCCCAGGCGTGGGCCCCTTGCAGCAGGGCGCGATCGAGCCGATCGGGATCCGTAACCACAGTCGGCTCGAGCAGCCCTTCAGGAGCGCTGGTTTCTGCCGAATTCGGGAGCAAGGGTGAGTTAGGAGATGAATCAATCACGCAGCCAGATTCCAAAAATTGTGCAAACGCAACCCGTCGGTTCCCAAGGTGTCCTGATTTTCCCAACCAGATCAACAGAACTCGGCTGAATTGGGTTGCCGTAGCTGTTGAGGAACCTCGGTTGATTGCGATTGTACTGTTGATCAACCCTTGTCAGGAAAGCTGATGGGGCAATCTTTTGGCGCAATCTTGGGGGAGCGATCGGGCCAGGGCAACCGGAAAGCAATTGGCTTGCGATCGCGATCGCACCACTCACCCCCACTCGATCGCATCTCGCCTAGGGCAATTTCACAACTGGCTACGGATGGCGATCGCCGCAAAACCATCTGAAAACCACGATTCTTTAGACGAACCAGTCGCGACAATTGCTAACCCCGATGCACATGGGGTGAATTTCGCGGCTCGGTGAAATGATTTTTGGTTGCATCACACAGGTTGGAGTTGTCGTCATGACTGAAGTTCGCATGGGTAAACGCATTCAGTACACTTTGACTGAAGTGGAACGAGAAATTTTGGCCCTGGTGCAAATGCTGGCCCACAACTCCACCGCCATCAGCTCCGCCACCATTTCCGCCTGCTCTCGATACACACGCCCGGAAGTGGAACAGGCCCTGTCTAGCTTGATGGCCGCTGGCTTGATTTGTCAGCGTTAGGGAAAGTTACCGGTTCAGCCTATATGTCTTGGGCTAGGGTGGGCATCGGGGCCAGGCCAGGGGCGATCGCCGTCAGCAAACCCAGCCCAAAATTCAGCCAAAGTTGGCAACGGCTTATCCGTTTGGTTGGGGAGGTGATGGGTTGGGCATGGGGGCGCTCATTATAAGTTGCTTAAGTGCCAGAAAAGAAGGCAAAGAATGGGGACTGAAACACGCTTGGCGATCGGGGTTTAAGACGGGTGATAGGCGGTTCTGCATGGCATTTTGGCAGCTAGGTGGAGATCAACTAGCACGATCCTAAGTAAAAACCTTGCATATCGTTCCCATGCTCCGCGTGGGAATGGTGGAGGGATGTTCTGCGTCCCGTGGGTATGGGAAAGTTAACAGGACGCAGAGCGTCTGAAACATATTCCCACGCTCTGCCTGGGAACGATGGAATCGCCATCAGCAAACCTGACAAGCCGCCGAATCATACGACACAACACCACACAGCGCCGCCGCCACAACCCGCTGTCCCCAAGCTCCGGGTGCAAAAAAGTTACCCAGGAACGCTGAGAAGAAACCAATTAAAGCAAGAATTGCTAGACGGAGGGGGCGCATAGCATAGACCCAAAAGTGAGATAAAAGCGAGACAAGTGATGAGATGCCAACGAAGAACCAACCTTAAAAAGGCAATCTTGGGAGATTCAACCGGGGAATTACTTCATCTCGAATGATATTGTCAATGATTTGACCTGCACCTGGACTACAGGTTAGCTCCAGTGATGCTTGTGAACTCCTCCCTGCGTTACTAGAATTGCGCGACAAAGATGCAGTCATTCTAGAAGTGGTGGTAGAAGAGCATTGACTACCACTCCCAGTACATACACATTTGACAGGTGCTTCAATTTTTCCTGTTGGAGCAGGATTAGACACTACACCATTTGCTTCAGGACTACCGATTGTATATCCATACACAGTCCATTTTAAGTCATAGCTGCTGGGACTCTCATATTCAATTATGAGTTTAATAGATTCTCCAATGTTGGCTTGACATGAGGTAGATCCATTTTCACAGTAAAACTTTGTGATTTTTGGATCTCCTCCAGAGTTAATAGCGTTTGCAGCTTCGTTAGCTGCTTGATTAGCAGCGTTGTAGTACGGACCAAAGGGAACCCATGAACCACGGTGATCCAAGGTGTCTGCTCGGGCCTGATCCCATTCAGCAGAGCAAGGCATTGTAGCTTCAGTTGAAAACGGATTGATGCGTGACAAGTCTTGGCCAGGAGCATAGCCACTACATGCAAATCCACTGGGATAATCTAAGCAACATCTATCATGTGCCATACTACCTGGTGAGACTCGCACATGAACCATACAACTTTCCCAGTCATACTTGGGCTGTGAATCAGTTAAGGCCAAAATCGTCCAGCCCATAAAACTGTTCCCCGCTCCTACGCATTGATTGCCAGTACCTTGGTAGCATTTTTGATCTTGTGGGCGTTGTCCAATCGTCGAAAAATCACATTTATCAGAAATAAGAGAAGTTCCTGGCAAAGGAGAACTTGAAGTATTGCCGGGCCGATTGTTATCAAAACCTTCCCAAGCATCAGGCCCAATACGATTATCGATTGTTGGGTTAGGGGGAGGGCTGTTGGGAGAGCTAAATTCTGGGCGCACCGGAAAGTTTGGCCCAGGGTCATTTGGGAAAGCAGGGGCTTGGGGGTTGGGGCCAGAAGGCGATGGGTCATCAAATTCGTTTGTTCTCGCAAGTAAAACAGAAGAACTATCGAGCGCAACAGCCTGATTCGAGAGCAAAGGCAAATTGACCTGACAAGCCGCCGAATCATACGACAAAACACCACACAGCGCCGCCGCCACAACCCGCTGTCCCCAAGCCCCAGGGCCAAAGAAATTCGCCAAAAACGCCACCGCAAAACCCAGTAACGCCAACAGCCCCAAGTAAAAACGCTTGATCATTTCTTTAACCCCAGTTCCCTAATCATTCACAACCCATCAAACCCCTTCCCAACACCCTACCAAGGCAACAAACGCCGCAGAAGGCGTTCACCCAAACCACGAATCAAATTGCTCGCAAATTCATTAAACCAACCCTTCGCTTCCCCCGGCTTCACCTCATCCGCATCCTCATTCGCAGGCGGCTTGTCATCCACCGATAACTGTTCCTTCTTCACACCCATCTCTTCCGCCCGCGCCAAAAACACATTCACCGGAATCGCATTGTTAAACCCCGTCTTCAGCGAAACCTGCCCCTGCACACCGCCCGACTCCACCGACACCGCACCATCCCCCTCACCCCGGCCATGCACCCCCACAATCCGCCCACTCACATCAAACACCGGTCCACCACTCATCCCCTTCCGCGTCACCGCGTCATAACGAAGGTTATAGCCCTCCGGGTCACTCGTCCGCACATTGTTCACCACACCATTCGTAAAAGCATACTCCGCCTCCGTTTGCCCCTGCGACGGCGCAGCATAGCCTGACACATAGACCCCCGAACCAATCCCCGTCTCATCTGAATTGGCCAACGGCGCGATCGACAACTCATCCTTCGTCTCAAACGTCACGATCGCTAGATCCGTTCCCGTCTCGCCTTGCCGAAACCGCTTTACCTCCTTCACCTCATAGGTCACTTTCTTTGAAGTGACAATTTGGTAGGCCGTGTTCGGATTCTGCACCACATGATCCGCCGTCAAGACAAAATAGGTTTCCCCATCCTGGCTAATAATGGCCCCCGAGCCACTCGAACTTGGCTCCAAAACATTCACAATTTGAACTGTCGTGGGAACCGCAACCTTGGCCACATCACGGGCGCTCGCTGCCTGAACAGGTTGAGCTGCCGCCATCACCACCAAAGCAGCCGGTGCGGCCGCCAACCCTGACCAACCCGAAAAACGATCCTGCCACATGGTTCCCAGTCTCCTAACGTTCCAAGCTCAAAGAAAAGATTGCTATTAAGCGACGTGTAATGGGGATGCCCCAACTTGATCGCTCCATGGTAATTAACAACTCTGGATCTGGATCGGTTCCGTCCGCAAACGTGTATACCCCAAAGTCCGCTTCACGACCCATTGATCGGCCATTCACCCCCACCACAGCCCCCCAACGATCCAGCACGGGGCCGCCGCTCATCCCCACTTCCACCGGACTGGTATAGCCCAACTGGTAGCCCTCTGGCATGGGCTTTGGCAAAATCAGCGAGACCCAACCAGACAACAGCCGAAACGGACGCAAACCTTGATTAAGTGTTGGCTCATAGGTTCTGCGATCGTACATGGCATAGCCAACCGCAAAGACTGGATCTCCCACTTGCACCCGCTCCTCGCTCAAAATCGCCAGAGGGTAGCTAGTTGAGGCACGAAACCCCACTAAGGCCAAATCGTTCTCGCCCAAACGCTGACGGCTCAGAACCCGGTAGCGCTGACCATCGGGAGCCAACACCGTCATAAATCGCCCCTCTGCCACCACGTGCCAATTGGTCAGTACCCAGTAGTCCCGACCCGATCGCCCCACTAACGTCCCCGAACCTGCCCGATCAGACGACATCAAACGAACGACGGTTGATCGGGCAACCCCACTGACCTGACGGGGAATGTCACGAAAGATGATCGACTGTTCCGAGAGCCGAGGCTGACCTGAAAGCGGTGCTGGATATGACCCAGACGAGACGGTAGCGGTCGCTATAGGTGTGAGATTCCAGCCTAAGCCGCCGCCCAATAACAACGCTGCTATACCCATGACTTGCGGTAGAGCGCCCAAGGGCGATCGTGTTCTAGGCCAGCCCCAGCCCAACAGCCTTGGCATCCACCTACAGCTCCCGCATTTCACCCGGACTTGCCGGAGCCGCAGGCTGACCACTCGGCGCAGCATAACTCGGCTGAGAACGAGACGGAGCCGTGGCCGGGTTAGCTGGGCCGTCTTCGCCCAAACGAGCACTCACGTCAATGTAGGGCGTATAACTTGGATCTGTTTCGCGCAGGGAAGGCGTGGCAGCCTGACCTTCCCGCCAAGCCAACAAATTATTCAGCGTCCGCACCGCATTTTGCCCTGGTTTTAGCGTGAAGACCAAATTCTCACAGCGACCATTCACTTGACTTGCAGTACAAACCACCGGCTGACCGTTCATGACTCCCACCGTCAAATACTTCAACTGACGGTTTTGGCGGTAGGTTTCCAGGCGACCACTCACCTCTTGGCAGCGCGTCAAAGGATCATATCCTGCACTGCGAAAGACATTAGAGACCCACTGAATCCAAGGCTCACGATTTCCTTGGGCATTTTGGTACATGGTTGTTGGTGCGCCTCCCGACGTATGACACCAGAAGCCCCGCTGGCCGGGAGCAGGTTGACTCTGGGCAGGACTGGGCATTAAAGCAACGCTGCCAGCCGCTAAGGTGGCCGCTAACGAGAGGGCGATGGGCGATCGAACGTTCATAGGACTTCTCCAAGGGGGTGAGCAGGGAAGACTAAATACGCACGGCGTAAGCGACAGCACCTCAGAACAACTAGGATTGCTTATCACAAAATCCAGGTTGTCAGAAATATACCAAACTTGATTTCCAACTTGACTCTGTCGGCAGATTACTCCACACCTAACCCTGTGTGCAACTTATTTTATCAATAATTTACTAGACAGCTTCTGTGAGGTCATTGCGGACTATAAAACTATCGACAATGAGACGTTATAGTAAAGTTCGTGGTGGCTAAGTTGGGCTTTGCATAACTCGACTTACCAAAAAACTGGAGCTTCCTTTCAGAGCAAGCGAAGATCATTCCCTAAAAATAATGCTCAACAAAAACAAGGGGCTTAAGCCCCTTGTCTCTACAGCTTGGGATCACTTCAAAATAATCGCCAGGCTGATCCCCTTCATTCGTTCTCTAAACTGCCTTTGAGAAACCGTTATAGGTCTGGGCACGCAGATAGCGATCGAACACAGAAGCAATATTGCGCACTAACAGGCGACCGATCGGGGTGATGGTGATCCGGTTGGGCATCAGGGTTAACAGACCATCGGCTTCCAGATTCCGTAAATCCAAATATTCCTGCGGAAAATGGGCTTCCAAACTGTGCTTAAAGGACAGCCCATATTTTTGGGCCAGCGCATCCCGATCGACCTGGAATTGACACATCAGTTCCATGATGATTGAACGCCGCAAAATATCATCAGCGTCTAAGGTCACCCCACGCTCGATCGGGAGCGTTTGATAGTCAATAGCTCGGTAATAATCCCGCAGACGCTTTTGATTTTGGGTATAAACATCATTCAGCATTCCGATAGAAGTCATGCCAAACCCAATCAGATCAGAATCGGGCTGTGTTGTATAGCCTTGGAAGTTGCGGTGAAGCTGGCCCTGGCGCTGGGCGATCGCCAATTCATCATCGGGTTTTGCAAAGTGATCCATGCCAATGAAGGTGTAGCCCGCTTCCGTGAGGGTGGCGATCGTCATCTGTAAAATGTCTAGTTTTTCTTCCGCCGATGGCAATGCATCGTAGGGAATCCGCCGCTGAATTGGTTTCATCCAAGGCACATAGGCAAAGTTAAACACTGCAATTCGATCGGGATTCAGGGCTAGGGTTTTATGCAGCGTTTCTCGGAAGGTGTTGAGATCCTGGAAAGGCAACCCATAAATCAAATCGACATTGATGCTTTCAAACTCAGCCGCCCGCATCCAATCCATCGCTTGGAAGAGCATTTCTTCTGGCTGGATGCGATTAATGGCTTCTTGAACAACAGGATTGAAGTCTTGAATGCCAAAGCTAATGCGATTGAAGCCGAGCGATCGCAAGGCCGAAACATAGCTTTCCGTGAGCGGTCGCGGATTCACCTCGATCGACAGTTCTGCATCGTCAGTGAATTGAAAATGTTGGTGCAGAATTTTCCAGAGATGCTGCACCTGCTCGATCGATAAATAATTCGGAGTGCCGCCTCCCCAATGCATCTGATTGACCAGTCGGTCATCTGATAAATACCTTGAGACTTGCTCAATGTGACGTTGCAGATAATCCAAATAGGTTTCTGTGACGGCCTTGTGTTGAGTAATGACCGTGTTGCAACCACAAAAATAGCAAGCCGATTCGCAAAAGGGGATGTGGCAATATAAGGAAAGGGGCGTTTTGCGATCGTTGCCACGCTGAATGGATTGGATCCAGTCTTGTTCTGGAAACTGAGTCGAAAGTTCCGTGGCTGGCGGATAGCTGGTATAGCGAGGCAAAGAGCAATTATATTTTTGAATCAAATCTGCATCAAAGGCCAAATTTAAAGCTTGATCTAAAACTTGCATGGGTGAAATTCCTGGCGGGATTCAAAAACACCAAAAGGCAAAATGCGAACAGACAAAGAAAGCAGCGATCGCCCAGAAAATCAATAAATTAATTCACCGAGCGATCGCCCGAGCAATGGTTGTTGTGGGATGGACAGTTGATTGGCTAAGAATTCACCAGATTCACCAGCAATTGCGAGTGAACGGCAGAGGAATGGCGAATATGGCGGGTGATCGCTAACTCACACTCACCAATTCGGTGCTGCCCTTACGAGACTGCAAAACCACTTCTTCAAAAATCGCGGGATTCACGGCCGCTTGAATCACCGGTTCCAAACTTTCCACTAACTGGCGATTCAAACTAAAGGCGAGGTTCGCCTCTTCAACGATGCCCGCCACTTGTGATTCATTCAAGGGCAGTGCGTTCAAAAGATCCCGATAGCGCATCTTGAAATCTCGTTTGGCTTCGGGCGTTGGCAATGAGTCAAATTCATGCAAACGGGTTCCCTGATCGGCTGGCAAATTCAAAGCTGATCGGGCGATCATTCGCAGACCTTGACCGCCGGACAAATCACCCAAATAGCGCACATAGGCATGGGCGATTAACCGTTCTGGCTGCTCTGAAGCCGCCCAATGAATTCGCATCAAATAGTTGAGCGCGACTGGGCTAGGGCTAATTTGGGTTGGCCAATCTTCCCCGTAATAAAAGGCGAGATCGCGGGCGAGTTGATCCCGCCGTAGCAACTCTGGAAAGTAGATTTGTCCAACGATCGGGTGATTTTTCAGGCGATCGAGTTCCGTTTCCAGGGCATCATAAACCCAATACAAATTCGCCAAAAGTTTCTGGAAGGCCTCGCGCACCACAATGCCCTTCAGAAAGCACTTCATGTAGGCCGTGTTCTCGGCGCTGGTGTGGGATTGCTGGGTTCCCTCCCGCAGGCGTGCGGCGAGCTGGTGGCCGGGGGCGAGGGGTTGGGTACTGTGGCTCAGGTCGTGGCTCATGGTGGCCCGCTCCTAGGCTGCGTAAAATTCTGTTAACGATAAATAACCATATAGCGATTAAATGATTCAATAGTAGGAAATTCTCATAACTTAACAAACCAGCCCCCGGCAGGCGGTCATCCCCAACGATCCGGCTCATCCAGTCCCGCCAGCAAGCCCAATTCCTGCCCTGTCCCATGGCTCAGTGCTGACGGTTGGGGTTTTCCGAACGCTAGCGCAGGCGCAAGTTGAGTTTTTGTTTAGTCTTCGTTCCGTTTTGGTCTAGTCCTTAATTTCTGATCTTTGATCTTTGACCATGGTTGATTCATTGGCAAAACCCGCGATCGCCAAGCAGGTCGCAATTCAAGAAAATCTCCTGACACCGCGCTTTTACACCACAAATTTTGAGGTGGCTGCGGGCCTGGACTTGTCAGCCCAAGCCACGGAATTGGAAGCGATGTTGGCGGAAATGCGCGCGGACTATAATCGCGACCACTTTGTGCGCGATCAATCGTTTAATCAGTCCTGGGATCATATTACGGGCGAGGCTCGGCAAGCGTTTATTGATTACCTGGAGCGATCGTGCGTTTCTGAGTTTTCGGGATTTTTGCTCTTTAAGGAACTGTCGCGCCGTGTGAAGCAGCGCAGCCCTTTGTTGGCGGAAATGTTCCAATTAATGGCGCGGGATGAGGCTCGCCATGCGGGATTTTTGAACAAGGCCATGGGAGATTTTGGGCGTACTCTGGATTTGGGACATTTAACCAAGAATCGTCAGTACACCTTCTTCCCGATCGAGTGGGTGATTTACACGGTTTATTTGTCTGAAAAAATTGGCTATTGGCGCTATATTCTGATTCATCGTCACCTGGCCGCCCATCCCGAAAATCAGTTTTATCCCCTGTTCAAATACTTTGAACCTTGGTGTCAGGATGAAAATCGCCATGGCGATATTTTCAAGGCCCTCCTGCGATCGCAGCCCGGCCTGTGGCAAACCTGGCAATCGCGCCTCTGGAGCCGTTTTTTCCTGCTGACGGTGTTTGCAACCCACACCTTGACGGTTCACGAGCGCGCGAATTTCTATCACACCCTTGGCATCAATCCCACGGATTTTGATGCGGAAGTGATTCGCAAAACCAACGAAACGGCAGCGCGGGCTTTCCCGTCTGTTTTAAATGTGGATCATCCAGAATTTCTCGATCGACTCCATCAATGTTCTGATCTGAATCAGCAGATGAGCGCGATCGAGAAATCACCACAGCCCAAGTGGTTGAAATCCCTGAAGAAGCTCCCGATTCAGGTGCAAATTTTTGGGCATTTGCTGCGTCTGTTCCTGTTGCCAGGGGTGGATGCGGAAGCGCTACGGGGAACCGTTCGCTAACTGAGGTGCTAGCTGAGTTGGTAACTAGGTTGTTAACTCAGTGACCCAGGCTGAATTGTCTGTAATTGAGTGCTTTCCTCATCCGGTGATGCGATCGACTCTGATGCTTGATGGTTAGTTCTAAATTTAGTGCTAAATCATGAAGCATGAGGGCGATCGTTAACTGGTCAAGTTCTCTAAAGCTTTGGTGGAATTTTGGTGGTTGAGGGGCTTCGGCCCCTTTTTTTATGGAAGAATTTAAAATTTCTGCCCGAGAATAGTAAATAAAACAATTAATTTAGGGCGCACTGATGTGCGCCCCTACCTTAGATTTGTTGGGTTAGCGTGCCTGAGTTCTTGTCGATTGGGATTGATTGCCCAAACACGATCCCAGTTGCCTAGGCCGTAACAGCCGATCGATTGCGGCGGGCATCTTGCATCGATCGCACGAATTTTTCAAACAAATAATCGGCATCGTGGGGGCCGGGGCTGGCTTCTGGGTGATATTGCACCGAAAACAGCGGCAGTTGGCGGTGGCGCAACCCCGCGATCGTTCGATCGTTCAGGTTCAAATGCGTCACTTCCACCTCTCCTTCCGTCAAGGAACCGTCAGAAATGGCAAAACTGTGGTTTTGGCTGGTGATTTCCACCTGTTGCCCCGCAAAGCCAGCCGGCTGGTTCAGGCCGCGGTGGCCAAACTTGAGTTTGAAGGTTTCGGCTCCCAGGGCCAAGCCCAAAATTTGGTGACCCATGCAAATGCCAAACATGGGCTTGTTGGCATTCACCAGTTGTTGCACGGTTTCAATGCCCTCGGTGACAGCGGACGGATCGCCGGGGCCGTTCGAGAGGAAAATCCCATCGGGATTGAATCCCAAGATGGTGTCGATCGGGGTGCTGGCGGGCACAACAATGATGCGACAACCAAAACTCGCCAACCGGCGCAGAATATTCCGCTTCACGCCAAAGTCCAGCGCCACCACCGTCAACGGCTGATCGCCCGTGGTGGCCTTGGCCGCCTCCGTCGCCGGGTTAAATTCCCATTCCGGTTGGGTTCCTTCCGTCCACTCGTAAATTTCTGCCGTGGTGACTTCCTTCACCAGGTTCAAGCCCGCCATGCTCGGGGTTTGTTGCACCAACCGCAGCAAATCTGCCGGATCCAAGATTTCTGTGGAAATTGCTCCGTTCATGGCCCCCACGGCCCGAATTTTGCGGACGATCGCCCGAGTATCAACCCCGTAGATGCCTGGAATATCATGGCGGCCCATGTAGTCGGGCAGGGCCTCGGTCGATCGCCAGTTGCTCGGCCGGCGAGACACGTTGCGGGCGATCGCCCCGCACACATAGGGGCGATCGGACTCTTCATCTTCCGGGTTGATGCCAACGTTGCCCAACTCCGGATAGGTGAACAGCACAATCTGGCCGCAGTAGCTCGGATCGGTCAGCACCTCCTGATAGCCAGTCATGCCGGTGTTAAAGACGACTTCGCCAACGGTTGTGCCGGTGGCTCCGAAGCTGCGACCCAAATAGGCGCTGCCATCAGCCAAGACTAAAAGCGCTGGGCGATCGGAAGTTGAAGACATGGTGAGCAATGCCTGTGCAGCAGTCGATGAAGTGAGCATAAAATCAAGTCTATATACAATCATTTCTGGCCCGCGAGTGCTATCAAATTCGACAGTTTTCTATAGGATTTTGGGAAACCTAGGAAAAAACATTGGGGCAAGGTCGGTTTCAGGGGTTGTCGCCCGTTCGATCAACTTCGATCGATCAAGATGCCAAGGGCTGATTTTTCCGACCCACCCCCCAAATAAGGGGCTTCTTTACAGTCAACGTTGCAGTTAACCTTCAAGCCAAAAATCAAAGCCATGTGGAAGCAACTGTGGGCAACCTGGATTGGGCTAGGGGCGATCGCCCTGGCCGGTTCCCCGGCGGCCCCAGCCAGTGCCGTGGAAGCCGTGCCCTGCTACCGGCCCGTTTGGCAAGAAACTCCTTGGCCAGAGCCGATCGCTCCCGGATCCGGGGCGGTGTTAATGGTTTATGCACCGGGCGATCGGCCCTTGGCAGCGGCCTTGCAAGCACAGCACCCCTCGGCTCCGACCTATCAAGTGCAGCTTGCGGGATCCCGCCAATCCCTGGGCCCGAACCATTGGCAAGTGGGCGCGGCGGCCAGCGATTGGGAGCCGATTTGGTCACAACTCCCCCCCTTGGAAACGATCTATTTCCTGGCGGCGGGGAGTCGAATCGCGCCCGCCAGCCTTGCAGAACTGACGGCGCTGCAAGATCAAGGGGTGGTCAGCCTGTTTCATCTGATCCAAGGTCTCGATCGGCATCGACTGTGGCGATCAGGAGCGCGGCTGCGGGTGATCACCCAAGATGCCCAAGCCGTGGGAGTCGGGCCGATTCAGCCCTGGCAAGCCACGGTAATTGGCTTCACCAAGGCCCTGTCCCGGGAATTCACGGATTTGGCGGTGACCTGTTTGGATCTCAGCCGGGTGGATTTGGAACTGGTTGAGCCACTCGATCGCCTTGATCTCACTGATCTAACGAACCCATTCGCCCATCTGGCCCGCCGAATTGCCACGGAACCAGCGGCGGAACCGGGGTTGGAGCTGGCCTATCGGGGAACACGTCGGCTGCGGCGGGCGATTCAGCCCATGGCCTTGCCGCCGGATCCGCGGCCCTTGCCGATTCATCCCGGTGGCTGCTACCTGATCGTGGGTGGCATGACTGGCATTGGCTACGAAGCGGCCAAATGTCTGGCGGCAATCACCGGGGTCAAATTGATTTTGACGGGTCGCCGCCCTCTCACCGAAGGGCGAGCCGCTCAACTGCGGGAACTCACGGCTTTGGGGGCGATCGCCCAATACCGAGCGGTTGATGTGGCGGATCCCGTCGCCATGGCCGACCTGATCCAAGAGATTCAGCAAACCTGGGGGCCCCTGCGAGGGGTGATTCATTCTGCCCTGGTGTTGCAAGATGCCAGTCTGCGCACCATGACCCCGGCGGCCCTGCAAGCGGCCCTGGCTCCCAAGGTGGCGGGCAGTTGGCTGCTGGTGGAACTGACTCGCCAACAACCCCTGGATTTTCTGATCTTCTTCTCGTCGGCCAATGCCTTGATGGGGAATGCGGGGCAAAGTAACTACGCGGCCGGTTGCACCTTCCAAGATGCCTTTGCCTTGGCGCTGCCGCCCACGGGGCCCCGGATCCAGATCATTAACTGGGGCTACTGGCGTGAAACGGGCATTGTGGCCACGGAGTTCTATAGCCGACGCATTGAAAAGCAGGGCATTTTGGGCATCAACACCGCCGAAGGGGTGGAAACCCTGGCGCGGTTGTTGCGTTGGGAAGTGCGCCAATGTTTGCCCATGCTGGTTGCGCCGGAAATTTTGGATCAGTTGCAGCTAACGGGCTGGACCACGGAACCGGCAGGGGCGATCGCCCCGCCCATGCTCCCGGCGGCGGCCCAGGCCATGGCCCGGTTTGTGCAGGAACGCCCGATCGCGCCTGAGTCGATCGAGGCCTTCCAGCAGCTTGAGGCCCATGCCCATGGACGACTGCTGGCTACCCTGCGCCAACTGGGGGTGCTGCGATCGGCGGCCGATCGCTGGTCTGTGCGATCGGTGATGACGCAACTGGCGGTGCAGCCCCGTTATGAACGCCTGCTCTGGGCCTTGGATGACTTGCTGATCCGGGCCGGATTTTTGGCGGAACAGGGTGATGGGTTGGGCTTAACGCCCCTGTGCCTCACGCCGGAGATGGATCGCCGGATTGCCAACAGCTCCGCCGAAGCCGATCGACTGCGATCGCGCTACGTGGGCATTGATCCTTGTCTGACTCTGCTCGATCGCTGCTTAGAACGCTATGGCGACATCCTGCGCGGGGCCTGCGATCCCCTCGAGATTCTCTTTCCTCGCGGATCCGCTGCCCAGGTGGAAGGGATCTATCGCGGCAATCCCCTGATGGATTACTACAACGACTTGACCGCCGCCACCGTGGCCGCGGCGGTGGTGGCCGCCCAGCCCACGCCCCAACAGCCCTTCCGCATTTTGGAGATTGGTGGCGGCACGGGGGGAACCAGTTTTGCGGTGCTGAAAGCCTTGGATCCCCATGCAGCCAGCGTTCATTACACCTTCACCGATATTTCGCCCACCCTGGTACACCAAGCCCAGCAGACCTTGGCCCAAGGCCGCTCCTTCTGTGAATTTCGGGTGTTGAATATTGCCCAAGATGTGGCGGCCCAGTCCTTTGCACCCGGTAGCTATGACCTGGTGTTGGCGGCCAATGTGCTCCATGCCACGGAGAGCGTGACCGCTTCCGTGCGCGAAGCGAAACGGCTGCTGAAGCGCCACGGCCTGTTGGTGCTCAATGAAGGAACCCGGGTTCAAGACTTTGTTACCTTGACCTTTGGACTTACGGAGGGCTGGTGGCTGTTTGGGGATGGGGATTGGCGCTTGCCCCACGCGCCGCTCCTGAGTCCCGCCCAGTGGGAAGCCCTGTTGCGGGCGGCCGGGTTCCAATCCATTCACCTGGCGAGTCCTGCCCGGCCCGATGCGGGCTTGCCGATCGAGACGATCATTCTGGGGGCGAGCGATGGTTGGATTGAGTGCCCCACGGCGGCGACGGCTCCCCAAGGGGCCCCCATGGTTCCCGATCAGCCGGTTCCGCCATCAGCTCCGTCCGCTGCACCCTCATCGGCGGTGGCGGCTCCCACCCTGGCCGAAGGGGATTCCCGAACGGTGGTGTTGGCCCATTTACGGCAGGTGTTTGGGCAAGTGTTGCGCCTAGAGGGCACAACCCTATCGCGCCAAGCCAACTTCGAGACCTATGGGGTGGACTCGTTGGTGACCTTGGAATTGATTCGCGCCTTAGAGCAAACCTTTGGCCTGCTGCCCCAAACGCTGCTGTTCCAATGCCCTTCGCTGGATGCGTTGACCCAATGGCTGGAGGCGAATAAGCCTGAGGCGATCGCTGCTTTGGTGGCGGCGGCTCGGCCGGCGGCTCCGTCGGTTGTGGCTGCCCCTGGGTCTTCTGGGGAACTGCCAGCGCCCTCCCCAGGGTTGCCGCCCGCACCGGTTCCATCACCACTGACATCTGCGCCCCGATCGACCACTTCAGCCTCAACTTCAACTTCAACTATCTCAGCCCCAACAACATTGCTGACCCCCACCCCACCCGCACCGGGATTGGCGGGCGGTGACCAGCCGGTTGCGGAGCCGATCGCCCCAGGGCCCACGAGCCGATCGAGCCAGGGCCCCAGTCAAGATCGATCGATGGCCCCGACGAATCTGGCTGTGGATGATGGGGCGATCGCCATTGTGGGGTTAGCGGGTCGTTACCCGGGCAGTCCGGACTTGGCGGCCTTTTGGGAAACCCTGATCACTGGACGCGATGCGATTAGTGAACCGCCGCCCGGTCGTGAATTTGAGTCGCCTGAATTTGAATTGGCCGGGCATCCCACGGCGCGGCGGGCGGGCTGGTTAGGGGCGATCGATACCTTTGACCCACGCTTTTTTGGCATTTCGCCCGTGGAAGCGGCCGGGATTGATCCCCAAGAGCGGTTGTTTATGGAAGTGGCCTGGGCCGCGCTGGAAGACGCGGGCTTAACCCCCAGTACCCTGGTGCGATCGCCCGATCCGGCCGCCCAGCGAGCCGTTGGGGTGTTTGCGGGGGTGATGTATGGCGAATATCAGCTTCTGGCCGCCGAGGCTGCGCTGCAAGGCGATTTTGTGCTGACCGGTGCGTCCCCGTCCTCGATCGCCAATCGCTTTTCCTACTTTTGCAATTTCCAAGGCCCCAGCTTGGCCGTGGATACGGCTTGCTCTTCTTCTCTAGTGGCCATTCATCTGGCGGTGCAAAGTCTGCGGCGGGGAGAATGCCGGGCGGCCTTGGCCGGTGGGGTGAATCTGATTTTACATCCTCGGCATCTGCTGGCCCTGCATCGGCTGAAGATGTTGGCGAATGATGGGGTTTGCCGTCCCTTTGGGGCCGGAGCATCGGGCATGGTTCCCGGCGAAGGGGTGGGCGTGGTGGTGCTCAAATCCCTGGCCGACGCAGAGCGGGATGGCGATCGAATCTGGGGAGTCATTCGCGGTTCGGCGGTCAACAGTGGCGGCAAGGTGTCGGGCTACACCGTGCCCAACCCCACGGCCCAGGCGGCGGTGATTCGATCGGCGCTTCAGGATGCAATGGTGGATCCGCATAGCTTGTCCTACATCGAAGCCCACGGCACGGGCACGACCTTGGGAGACCCGATCGAGGTGGCGGGGCTAACCGAAGCCCTCGGGACCCATGACCAGCCCTACTGCGCGATCGGGTCGTTGAAGGCCAACATTGGCCACCTGGAGGCGGCGGCGGGCATTGCGGGACTCACCAAAGTGCTGCTCCAGATGCGCCATGGCCAGTTGGCTCCCTCGTTGTATGCCACCGATCCGAATCCCCATATTGCCTTTGACCAAGCCCCGGTGCGGGTGCAAACCCAGGCCACGCCTTGGCAAGCTTGGCCCGGCCTGCCTCGGCGGGCGGGTATCAGCTCCTTTGGGGCCGGTGGGGTGAATGCGCACCTGATTGTGGAGGAATATCGATCGGAATCGGGGCGATCGGGATCGAATCCCGACCCGGCCAGGGCCCAAACCCTGTGGGATCGCCCAGGGATCGATCGCAACGGATCGAGTGCGGGAGACTTGCATTACGGGGGAACTGAACGCAACGGCTTCGATCGCCCTGCCGTTGATCCATTGAATCCAGCGGTGGCCCCGGTCACTGCGGGCGGCCTGAGGGTGTCGGAGGAGGAATATGTGGTGCCGGTTTCGGCCCTCGATCGGGAACGACTTGCAGCTTGGGTGCGCCAACTGCGATCGGTGCTGATTCAAGCTCAAAACTCCCCCCAGCCAGACTCCACCACTGACCCAGCCCCAGGACTCTTCGCAACGGAAGCCCCGATCGATTGGGTGGCGCTGGTTTGGACGCTGCAAACCGGGCGCGTTGCCCTGCCCTATCGCTTGGCCGTGGTGGCCAAAAATCTCAATGACCTGTTGAGCCAATGGGAGTCCTTTTTGGCCGACGGGCCGATCGCCCAAGGATTGGTGGGGCGTTGTGGGCCAGACGATCGAGTGATTCGCACCCGGCCCGATTCCCCCCTTGCCCTGGCCACCGCCTGGGTTCAAGGGGCCGAGGTAGATTGGGAAGCCCTGTGGCTGGGGCCCAAACCCCGCCGCGTCACCCTGCCGCCCTATCCGTTTGAGTTGCGCCCCTGTTGGTTTCCCCGGCCGGCCCAATCCGTGACCGCTTCGCTCAACACCGGCCGAGCGGAGCCGCTCCCGGCGAGTTCCCCAGCCCGTTCTGCCGATTTACCCTCGGCAAAAAAGCCGCCCTCGTCCCAGGGAGCGGTAGGGGTTTTGATTCCCGATTGGCGGGCGATCGCCCCGGAAACCGCTCCGGGAACTGTGGCCGCTCCCGTGGTTGGTGAAGTGCTCCTCTGGATTGGCCCCGAAGCCGAGGGAGCAGCCATGGCCGCAGCGGTGCAGGCCCATCCCGATTGCTGCCGGTTCCAGCGGGTGATTCAGGTGCTCCCGGGCCTGGCCTTTGAACCGCTACCGGGCGATCGCTACCGATTGAACAGCTCGCGGGAATCGGACTTTGGCGAACTGCTGGCTCACTTGGCCCATCAAGGCCTCGCGCCTACCCATGTGCTGATCCGGGGGGTGGCAACGGTGGCCCCGGACGATGCGCCCCCGCAGGCGATCCGCCAGGGCCTAACCCAAACGCTCTATCCCCTGTTCTACGGATGCCGGGCCCTGTTGCGATCGCCCGAAACCATCCCTAGTCCGGTGTCCTGGATTTATTTGGGAGATGACCCGGCCGCTCCCTGGACTTTGGCGGCGGCGGCCTTCTGTGCCGCCGTGGGCCAGGAAAGCACCCGATTGCGGCCGGCGGTGCTGTCGGGGGTGACGGAGCTGAACCATCCTTCCCGAGACCTGCTGCGGGCGATCGCCCTGCTGTGGCAGCGTCCAGAACTGAACCATCTTCAGTTCCAAGCAACGGGATCTCAGGTGCGCACCTGGCAGTTGTTGGATCCCGCGATCGCGCCAGGGAACCCGTCCCCGTCCGGCCTCTGGCAAGGGGGCGGCTGCTATATCCTCACTGGCGGTTTGGGGGCCATTGGCCAACAGTTGGTGGAAGACGCGATCGGCTCGGCTCCGGTGTCGTTGGTGCTGGTGGGTCGATCGCCCCTAGACGATCACAAAACCGCGCGCCTGGAAGCTTGGCGGGCCCAAGGGGCCCAAATCACCTACGTGGCGGCCGATGTGGGCGACTGGGACGGGGCGATCGCCGTGGTCAACGCTGCTCGCCAAACGGGCCGGCCCCTGCGTGGCGTGATCCATGCCGCCGGCCTGATTGAAGATGCGCTTCTGATCCACAAAGACCGGCCCACCTTCGGGCAAGTCTTGCGGCCCAAGGTGCAAGGAACCGTTTATCTCGATTACCTCACGCGCCAGGATCCGCTGGACTTCTTCCTGTGCTTGTCTTCCCTCAGTGCCCTGATGGGGGCCCCGGGTCAGGGCGATTATGCCGCCGCCAATGCGTTCTTGGATGCTTGGATTCAGCAACGGGAAACCCAGCGGCAACGGCAACAGCGATCGGGCGTGAGTCGCACCCTCAATCTGCCCTTCTGGCAAGGGGGCGGCATGGCCTTGACAGAGGTTTCCCAGGCTTGGATGGCGGACATGGCGGGACTGCAACCCCTAACCCCGGCTCAGGGACTGGAACTGATCCATTGGGCCATCCGCCAACCCCATCCCCAAGTGGCGATCGCCCCGGGGGAGCCGGAAAAATTCCAAGCGTTTCTTCAAGGCCGCTGCCAAAGCAGCTCCCCAGCCCCCTCCGCAACACCCGTTCAGGCAGCTCGGCCCCTGACCGCCAATCCGATGCCTGCGGCTCCCCAGGCGGCTCCGGCCGCGGCTCCGGATACCCTGCCCATTGTGCGATCGATCATTTCTGACCTGCTGGGTTTGCGGCCCGAAGAAATTGACCCCCAAGCCCGACTGGGAGAATTGGGGTTTGATTCGCTGCAATTGGCGCGCCTGGGTGAAGCCATTCAAAAGCAGCCCTCAGACCGGGTTTTCAATTCAGCCCTGCTGTTTGAAAATCCCACCGTGGCCGCCCTGACCCCGTATTTGCGATCGAACCAAGCGGCGGAACCCCCAGAACCCGCACCCCAACCGACACCGGAACCAACCGATTCCCTGGTGTCCCCCTTGGGGTTGGTGGAGGTTCCTGGGAAGCAATCCCCCGGGGCGGAAATCTCGGCGGTGGAACCAACCTGCGCCCCACCCCTGTCCGATCGCTCGGGAGATTTAGCCCAAACCCCCCGATCGCGCCGCTTCAATCCCCAGGAACCGATCGCCATCATTGGCATGGCCGGACGCTTCCCCGGAGCCAACACCCTGGAGGACTTTTGGGACAATCTGGCGGCGGGCGCAGATTGCATTACCGAAGTGCCCGCCAGCCGCTGGAATCCTGACCAATACGCTAGCCAATGCGTCTGCCGTTGGGGCGGATTCCTGGATGGGGTTGATCAATTCGATCCCCTGTTTTTCCGGATTTCTCCCCGAGAAGCGGTTTCCATGGATCCCCAAGAGCGGCTGTTTCTGCAAACCGCCTGGCACACCCTTGAAAATGCGGGCTACACCCCCGATCGCCTGCGTCAGGCGGCCGATGGCTCCCCTCGTCGGGTGGGCGTTTTTGTGGGCATCACCTGGGGCAGTTATCAGTTGCTCTCGGCCCAGGAATGGTTGCGCAGTAACCAAATTCTCGGATCCTCCTCCTATTGGTCCGTGGCCAACCGGGTGTCCTGGTTTTTGGATTGCAAGGGCCCCAGCTTGGCGGTGGATACGGCCTGCTCTTCGTCCTTGGCGGCCATTCACTTGGCTGTCCAGTCCTTGCGGCGGGGTGAATGTGCCGTGGCGATCGCCGGCGGGGTGAATCTGCTGTTGCATCCTTCCAAATACATTGCCCTGAGCGGTTTGGGCTTCCTGGCGGCTGATGGTCGCTGCCATAGCTTTGGCCAGGGGGCCAATGGGTTTGTGCCCGGCGAAGGGGTGGGAGCGGTGTTGCTGAAGCCCCTGTCGTTGGCGGAGGCCGACGGCGATCGAATTGAGGCGGTGATTCTCGGTAGCGCCATCAATCAAGATGGCCTGACCACGGGCTACACGGTTCCCAATCCTGAGGCCCAAGCGGAACTGATTGAGCTGGCCCTACAGGATGCGGGCATTTCTCCGGCCACCTTGAGCTATTTGGAAGCCCATGGCACGGGAACGACCGTGGGGGATCCTTTGGAATTGCGGGGCCTAGATAAGGCCTTTCGCCGCTACACGGATCAATCGCACTTCTGTGCGTTGGGATCGGTGAAGTCCAACATTGGCCATTTGGAAGCCGCTGCGGGGGTGGCGGGGGTGATCAAAGTGGCGTTGCAGATGCGTCACCAAACCCTCGTGCCCACGCTCCATTGCACACCGCCTAACCCAGTCCTGGACTTCAGCCACAGTCCCTTTGTGTTGCAAACGGCGCGATCGCCCTGGGTGGGTGAGCGTCGGGCCGGCATCAGTTCCTTTGGGGCAGGGGGCACGAATGTGCATGTGATTTTGGCCAGCTATGAGCCAACCCCTGCCACCGTGGCTCCTGCCTCGGGCGATCGGCCCCAGGTTCCCTTGCTGTTGCCCCTGTCGGCCCGTCATCCTGCCGCCTTGGAACGACAAGTGCGGAACCTGGCTCAGTATCTGGAAACCCATGGTGCAACGCTGGCCTTGGCGGATGTGGCGGCCACGCTTCACCGGGGCCGTGTGCCCATGGAGTGCCGGGCGGCGGTCATGGCCGATTCGGTGCCAGCGGCAATCCAAGCCCTGAAACGATGGTCGATCGGTGCGCTTGCCAATGCCCTTCCCGCCGCGGCCCAAGCTTGGTTGGCCGGCGGCCCGCTGCCCCCTTGGGAGGGATTGGGGAATCCTGTTCCCCTGCCGGGTTATTCCTTTGAGCCGGAGCGGCACTGGCTGGCCCTGCCAGCGGAGCCAACTCCCGCGCCCTTGACCCCACCGCCCCACCGGTTTTATCCCATTTGGCGATCGGCTCCCTTGGAGCGTTGTGCCTCGGCGGCGGCGGTGCTGTTCTTTGCCCCCAACCCAGAGGTGTTGCAAGCGGTGCGCGATCGCCTGGCTCCCCGGGTGGTGATTGGGGTGTTGCCAGGGTCAGGGCCCTTTGAGCCGTTGGCTGCCGACCCCTTGCCCATGGATTTTCGGATCGATCCCCATGCGGCCGAGCACTATACCCGGCTGTTGGCGGCCTGTCCGCCTGTGCAATGCCTGATCCAAGCCTGGGATCTTACGGAGTTGGCTGCGGATTCCCGATCGAACCGGGATTTACAGCAAACGCCTTTGCACCGCATGTTCTTGCTCAGTCAAGCCCTGCTGCAAACCCAATCTGAACCCTTGGATATTCACTATGTGTTTTCCGGGGCGGGGGGCGATGTGCCGGGCCGTGTGGCGGTGGGTGGCTTCCGGCGATCGCTCACGGCCGCCTGTGCTCGCCTGCGGTTGCGCACCATTCGTGTGGAAGCGGCGGTCAAGGATTGGGCTGGGATTCTGACCGATGAGGTGCAGACCCCCTGGATGGATGCGGACATTCTCTATCGTCTGGGGAAACGCTACGGCGAAGACTGGGTGGCCTGGGAGGCTGCCGCTACGCCTGCGGTGACCTTGCGTCCTCGCAGCGTCATTTTGGTGACCGGCGGGGCCGGGGCCCTGGGATCTCAGGTGGCGCTGTATTTAGCCAGACACCATCAAGCGCGATTGGTGCTGACTGGGCGATCGCCCCTCTCTCCGGCGATCGAGGCGCAGTTGGCCGCCATTCGTCGGGCCGGCGGTGAAGCACGCTACTACGCGGTGGATCTCACGGATCTGATCAGCATGGAAGTGATGGTGGCCCATGTGACCACGGAATGGGGGGCGATCGAGGGCTTGGTTCACTGTGCGGGTCTTCAGGGGCAGGCGGCCTTGGGATCCCTCAGTTGGCCGGAGTTTGCGGCGGCGTTGCGTCCCAAAATCCTGGGCACTCAGGTGCTCCAAACCGTTCTGGATTGGTCGTCGCTCTCGTTGCGGATTCTGTTTTCATCCCTGGCGGCGGTGGCAGGGGACTTGGGCAGTTGTAACTATGCCTGCGCCAATCGCTATCTTGATGCGATCGCGGAGGCCAACGGCGGCGTGGCGATCGCTTGGCCCCTGTGGGCCGAAGGTGGTATGACCCTCGATCCCCAGTCCCAAGATCTCTACCTCGCGGCCACGGGGCTGCGGCTCCTGCAAACATCCGCTGCCCTGCAAGTCTTGGCGGGGTTATTGGCCTCGGAACATACCCGGGTGGTGATTTGCGATGGGGATCCGCCCGCCCTGGAACGGTTGTTGCGTCCTTGGTTGCCCGGGGTGGTTCCGGCAGCGACCACACCACCCCCGATCGCGGCAACGATCGCCGAGCAGAAGACCCCGGCGATCGCTCCACCCACGGCTGCTCGGGTCACCCGTGATTTAACCGATTCATTAACCACCAACCCATTAATCACCGAGCCATTAACCCAAGAATTGGCCGAGATGGCGGGAGCTGTTTTGGCGATCGCTCCCCACAAACTCCAGCCCCAGACTCCCTTCAGTGAATACGGGTTTGATTCGATGCTGCTGCGGGAATTTGCCACGCGCATTAACCGGCGCTACGCGATCGATCTGAGTCCTTCCCTCTTCTTCCGGGTGGGAACCTTGGCTACCTTGGCTGAACATCTGCAAACAGACTATGCCAGCGCGATCGCGGCGGTTTTGGTTCCCCCCGAGGTTGATGGGGCGGCGCTGAGTGATGAAAATGCCGTGGTCGCCACGCCCCCAGCGCCCGCCGGGCCCGTCACGTCGGCCTTGCCCGATCAAGATTCCGGCGTGGCCATCATTGGCATCAGCGGCCTGTTTCCCGGTTCTCCCAGCTTGCAGGACTTTTGGCAAAACCTGGCAGCGGGCAAGGATCTGATTGTGGAAACCCCGCCGGAGCGTTGGGATTGGCGGGACTGCGCTGCCCAACTGACCGGGACTGGCCGGGAAGAGGCTGCCCGCTGGGGTGGGTTTCTGACGGAGGTGGCCACCTTCGACCCGCTATTCTTTGGGATTTCTCCCCGGGAAGCGGAGCAGATGGATCCCCAACATCGGCTGTTTTTGCAGCAGGCCTGGCACGCCTTGGAAGATGCGGGCATTCGGCCCTCTTCCCTGGCCGGCAGCCGTACCGCCGTGTTTGTGGGGGTGCAGATGAATGAATATGTGGAGCGGTTTGGCCCCGACGCGGGCCCCCAAGTGGCCACGGGTAACGCCCACGCCATGATTGCCAACCGGCTGTCCTATCTGCTGGATCTGCGCGGCCCCAGCGAAATTATTGACACCGCTTGCTCTAGCTCCCTGGTGGCTGTGCATCGGGCGGTGCAGGCCATCCGCTCCGGCGAGGCCCCCTTGGCGATTGCGGGGGGTGTGCATTTACTCCTGTCTCCCACCGCCGTGATGATGGCGGCGCGGATGGGGGTTTTGTCGCCGGAGGGACGCTGCTACACCTTTGATGCGCGGGCCAATGGTTATGTGAAGGGCGAAGGCGTGGGCGTGGTCTGCCTCAAATCGTTAGCCCAAGCTCGGGCCGATCGCGATCATATCTACGGCGTGATTCGGGCTTCTGGGGTGAACCATGGTGGCCATGGCATGTCCCTGACGGCTCCGAACCCTCAGGCCCAGGCTGACTTGATCGCCCAGGTGTATCAGCAAGCGGCGGTGGATCCGGCTTCCATTACCTTGATTGAAACCCACGGCACGGGGACGGCCCTGGGAGACCCGATCGAGGTGGATGCCCTTACGGAGGCCTTTGGTCGGCTGACGGGCCCCACCACGCCCGAGGGAGCCGATCGACCAGCTCCCCGCCGTTGGTTGGGATCGGTCAAGACCAATATTGGCCACCTGGAACCGGCTTCCGGCATTGCGGGGCTGCTGAAGGTGGTGCTGGCGATGCAACACCGCCAAATTCCGCCCACGCTCCATCAACAATCCCTGAATCCGTTGCTGCATCTGGAGCGTGGCGGGTTCCAAATCCCGATCGCCCCGCAGCCCTGGGAACCGGCGATCGACCCCTCCGGGCAAGCGGTGTTGCGGGCTGGGGTCAGTAGCTTTGGCTTTGGTGGTGCCAATTGCCATCTGTTGCTAGAGCGCGTCTTGGATTCGGCGGCCACCCCCGCGCCGGCCCCGGCCGAGCCGCAGCCGGAAGTGATTCCCCTGTCTGCCAAAACACCCCAAGCCCTCCGGACTGCGGTGGCGGCCCTGCGCGATGCCTTGCAAACCGAAGGCGAGCGCTATGCTTTGGCGGATGTCGCCCATACGCTGCAAACCGGCCGGGAGGCCTTGGCCCAGCGGGTGGCCTTTGTGGCCCCCGATTACCCGACCCTGTTTGAGCAGATGCAAACCTGGCTGGCACAGGGGCAATGGCCGATCGGGGAGCTGATTGAAACATCGCCCCTCGCGCAATTGGCCCAAGCCTGGCAAGCCGGTCAGGCGGAACTCAGCGCGATCGCCCAGGCCAGCGATCGCCCCATTCCTCCCCAAAAAGTCTCCCTCCCCGGCTATCCCTTTAGCCAAACCCGCCATTGGATTCCCCGATCGCCCAGTGCGGTTGCAGCAACGGGGGCTGAAGCGGTTTCGGAGGCAGTTTCGGAGGTGGTCTCGGCAGCGGTTTCCACGGCGTTGTCCGCTGGCCTGGTGACCCCCGCCGGTTTGGCCACTCCCGCTCCCACTGCCATGGCTACCCTTCGATCGCTCCTCAGCCAGACCCTGGGCCTGGATCCGGTGTTGCTCACCGAAGACACCGATCTGAGCACCGTGGGGGTCGATTCTTTGGTGCAAGCGGATTTGCGGCGATCCCTTGAGCGGCTATGGGGGCGATCGTTGCCCGCCAATCTGTTCTTGGCGCACCCCACCTTGGCGCAACTGCAAGTGGCCCTTGGCTCCCCACCTGCGCCGGTCGCGCCCGTCGGAGCCAGCCCCCTGATGGTGTTCCACGACCAAGGTTCCCAGCCCGCTTCCTTCTGGATCCACGGTGCGCCGGGAGATACCAACTGGCTCCAGTCCCTCAGCCAATCCCTGGGGCCAGATTTCCCCCTGATGGGCATTGAAGCTAATGAATCCGTGCCCCAAGAGAGCATCACGGCGATGGCCGCACATTACCTGTCACTGATTGAAACCTTTCACCCCGCGATCGACTATCGCTTGGGGGGATACTCATTCGGTGGAACGGTAGCCGTGGAAATGTGTCGCCTACTGGAGCAGCGGGGCCAGTCCGTCACCGATCTGATCCTGCTGGATACCTATGCGCCCGACTCCGAAGACTTGCGATCGATCAAGGAGCACCCCGCGATCGTCGATCCGGCCTTTGCTCCCCTGTTGATCACCAACCTGCTGGTTCACCGCTGGCGTGGTTCTCGCCCCCTGAGTCTCGACGATTTCCAAACCGTCGCCCCAGCGGATTACACGAGCCTGATGACCGATCACCTGGCGGCCTGTTCGCCCCTGCGCCCAGAGCAACTGCGGCGACTCTTGGATAAAAATCTGCGGTTGGCCGCTCGGCACGATCGCCTCCTCAGCGCCTATCACCCCGAACCCTTTGCCTGTCGGGCGCGGGTCACCCTGTTCCGCAGCACCTTGGGCTTCACGGCGGCCGACAATCCCCTCGCCCTGCCGGCCATTCAGGTAGACCTGGCCGACTCCCCCGCCATCTGGCAAACCCTGCTCCAAACCCCCATCACCACCCACGACATTGCGAGCGATCACTTCGGGTTGCTCGCGGGCGCGGCTGGCCAATCGGTGGCTAATCAGCTCAAGATCCTGCTCGGCCACCGCCCGATCGCCACGGGTTTTGCGGAAACCGCGCTGCCAAAATCCAGCTAAAACACCAATCCTTCACCATCAATCCTCCAGCGCCACCACTGAAAAGCAAGCCCAAATGCTCGTCATCCGTGAAGTCGAAAATCGTTGTACTGAAGCCTGAATCTGAAGCCTAAATCTGAATCTGGACTTTGAACTTTCAATCTTGAATTTTGAATTCTAAATTCAGATCATGAATTGTCAATAACCCGTTGATCAACTAGCCATGACAGCAGTGATGAAAATCGCGACGGCTACCCTGCCAAATCAGGTGCAGTTGCAATGTCCGAATGCGGCAGAGGCCCTGGCAATTTATGAAGATTGCCAATGGTATTTCAAGCATGGAATTAAGCTGGAACCGGGCGCAACGGTCGTGGATGTTGGTGCGCATGTGGGCATTTTTACGAGCATGGCTGCTGAACTTTGCCAGCGAAAAATGACTGCCTATGTGTTTGAACCTATCCCACAGCTCGCCTCATTGCTGACACAAAATATGGCTCAGTTGGAGCCGGTTGATGTGCAGATTTATAACTGCGCTTTGGGAAGTGAAACGGGAACGGCGGAGTTCGCTTTTCATCCCGAAACGCCCATGCTGTCCAGTGCTTTTCCCGATGAAACCGATCGGGAATATATGGACTTTCGGGAAACCCTGATTCGCAATTCCAGTGGCCCTGATGTGCCGGAGCGATTGCAGGCGCTCAGCAAAATTCCTCGGTTTCTGCGGGGCTTTTTGCTAGACCAAACCCTGAAGAAGCATTTTCGTCATGAGCGCTTAAGCTGTCCTGTCTATCGCCTCGATCAAATTCCTTCAATGCAGTCCATTCCTAGAATTGACCTCCTCAAAATTAATGCGGAAAAGTCAGAGGAAATGATTTTTCAGGGGTTGGAGCAACTTTGGAGCGTGATTCAACAGGTTGTGGTGGAGGTGCATGATTTGGACGGGCGACTAGACCGACTGTGCAACCACCTCACCTCCCAGGGGTTTGCGCAGGTTGATTGTGACCAGATGGATATCCTGAAAGGATCTCAGGTTTATTTGCTTTACGCGACTCGATCTAGCGCGGCGTAATGGTGGCCAAGATCACCGGATTGAGGGGCGACCAGCGACAGAGCGGCCCGATCGGGACGGCTTGGGCGAGGCTGACCTGAAGCCAGCGCACTTGCCAACCGGTTTGGTGCGACACCCAATCGAGGAGGGTGGCTTGGTTGTCGAGGGTGGCCAGGGCCACCACCATGCGCCCGTTAACGGCCATGCGGGGAGCACACCAGTCGAGGATTGAGCCAAGGCGGCCGTCGCTGCCACCAATGAAGACCCGATCGGGGGCGGGCAGGGGCCGCAGGGCTTCCGGGGCTTTGCCTTTGATGGCGGTGAGGTTGCTGGTTTGGAACCGTTCAATGTTGCGCTCAATGAGGCTGATGCCGGCGGGGGTTTGTTCGATCGCGTAGATGCGGGAGTTGGGGCAAAGCCGCGCCATCTCGATCGACACGGAACCGGTTCCCGCGCCAATGTCCCAAACGGTTTGGTTCGGTTGCAGGGCCAATTCCGCCAAAATTTGCACCCGCACTTCTCGCTTGGTCATCAGTCCGGGGCGATCGGGAAAGCTGCAAAAGTCGCCGTCGGCAATGCCCAAGAGGGGCAGAGCGGCGCGATCGATCCCCTCGGCATTGGGGATTCGCTCCAAAATCACCACGTTGAGGTTGGCAAACAGTTCGCCGCTAATTTCCGTGAGGGCCGCTTCGTCCAAAACCCATGATTGGGTGCGTTCTTCGGGTGCTCCCAGATTTTCACAAACCCAAAGCCGATAGCGCACGGGCAGCCGCAAACTCAGCACCAATCGGGCGATCGCCCCTGGATGACTGACCCCATCGGTCAAAACCGCCAGTTTTTCCACCCCCTGGCGCAACAGGCGCACGGCCCCATCGAGCGATCGGCCATGGGCACTGAACACGACTGCATCTTGCCAAGGGAGCTTGACCCGGGCAAATGCGAGCTGCACGGAACTGGGGTGGGGAGTGAAGTCCAGCCAGTGGGCGGGCAGTTTTTCCAACAGAAACCGACCAATCCCAAAAAAAAGCGGATCGCCGGAAGCCAAAACCACCACTAACCGAGGCTCCGATGCCGTTGCTTGGGTGATCATGTGGGCCCGAATGACGGCCACCACATCATCCAAATCTCCCAGCACAACGGTTTCGGCGGTGGCTTGGGGAAACAGGGCTAATTGCCGGGTGCTGCCCACCAGCAGGGTGGCTTCCGCAATGAGCGATCGGGCCTGTTCACTCAGACCGGCGGCCCCGTCCAAGCCAATGCCCACCACCTGCACGGGCGCGGGCGGCCCGATCGGGCGTTCACCGCGCACCGAACCATTCAGGGGGGTGGTCATGGGATTGCCTCCAGGACGATAAGAACCAGCACGAGGACAGATGGCGAGGATGGAGGGTCAGGACAGGGCCGCCACGGTGGCCGCCTGGCCTGCCGTTCGATAGACATCTTCCAGGTATTGGGTCACCACTTTTTGGGTCGATCGATTGTCCGTGGTGCCGTCCGTTGGCAAGGGCAAGGGCCCCAAGAGGCTGAGGGGGGTGTCACCATCGGCCGGCGGCGTAATCACCACTAGGGATGGTTCCAAGGGTTGGTTATAGTCCCAAAACTGCTGGAGGTTCACGGGGACGGTGGCCGGGGCGATCGGAGTTTGCGGGTCGATCGGCTCCAGGGCGATCGGCTCACTGGTGACAACGGGTTCCGGCAGTTCCGCCACCAGGCGCGATCGCACCTCCCGCAATGCTTTGAGCAACTGTTGCTGAGTGCGGCCCCGCAGTTGAAACAACACAAAGGGATCATCACTGAACCGATCGCCCAGCAGGTAATAGACCGCGCCGATGTGTTTGCAGGGGTTCGCCTTGTCCGGACAGGTGCATTGGCTGTGGATGTCGCCCAAGGCAAAGGGAAACAGGGACAGGCCGTTGGTGGCAAAGGCCCGCTCGATCGACTGGGGCATTTCACCCGCCAACAGCTTGGCCGCAAAACCCGCCTGTTGGGCCAGGGTTTCCGCCACCGCCGCCCAATCCTCATCGGTGAACGGGTCGATCGACAGGGACACGCGATAGGGTTCCGGTTCCGTGCCCTGAACGCGGGCAATCACCTTGGCATTTTTAAAATCAATACTGAGCACATGGCCTTGGCGAGCATAGTCCCGGGCCCGTTCCAGCCGCTTCTTGAAACGATAGCCATTGAGCAGATCTAGCCAACGCTCGACCCACCATTCTCGGGCGATCGAGGAGTCTGCCTCGGTGGTGAGGGTGGCCGGCGAGGAGCTGAAGTGACGGCCGGCTGAGTCTTGCTCAAAATCCTTCAAGGGCATAGCAAACAAGGGGCAAAGAAGGCTGTCCGATGGTATCACCATCGGCCCATAGATCCTTTGAGAATGCCCGTTGATTGATTGCAGGGGGTATTTGACATCCTTCCCGTCCTAAAGGAGCGGGGATTCCGGCCCTAGGCAAACAACCGCAGTTGCTCGACTAGACCACGGGTTGACGCTTCATCGGCTGCTACCAGCGAACTGGATTTACGCTGGCCTCCACGTCCGTTTTGAGTCTCGGACTGCCCGCCCGCGACTTGGATATTGATGGCGGCATTCACATCGCGATCGTGAATTGCCCCGCATTGCATACAGACCCACTCGCGTACATCAAGGGGTTTCTTGCCGCCCAATTGACCACAAGATGAACAACGCTGGCTAGTCGGTTCCCATCGACTGATCACCTGGAAATCCCGCCCGTAGCGGATCGATTTGCCCTCGATCATTTGGCGGAAGCTGTACCAGCCAGCATCAGAAATTGCCCGCGCCAACTTGCGATTTTTCACCATGCCCGACACATTCAAATCTTCCAAAACTATCGCTTGGTTCTCGCGAACGATTCGGGTTGATAACTTGTGCAGGAAATCAGTTCGTTGATCCTTGATGCGGGCGTGAATTCGAGCCACCTTGCGTCGGGCTAGATATCGGCGCTTGCTGCCCTTAACCTTGCGGCTGAGGGATTTTTGAGCACGGCGCAATCGCTTGAGGGATTTGGCTAAAGGCTTGGGACTTCGTACCTTTTCACCCGTGGACAAAGTGGCAAAGGTGGTCAATCCTAAGTCGATGCCAACTCCATTGTTGATAGCCTTCAGAGCGATCGGATCCACTTCACAGACAAACGACGCAAAGTAGCGATCGGCTGCATCCTTGATGATCGTCACTGATGATGGATCGGATGGCAGCTCCCGTGACCACTTGACTCGGACACAGCCGATCTTGGCTAGGTAAACCGAGTTGGGCTTAACCGAAAAACCGTTAGTTGTGAATCGAATGGATTGAGTTGAGTGTTTCTTTTTAAACTTCGGAAACCCAATCTTGCGACCTTTGCGCTCACCCTTCAAGCTTTTGAAGAAATTACGAAAAGCCAGATGAACATCTTGCAAGGATTGAACTAACGGCACAGATGCAACTTCCGATAGCCATTCACGTTCAACGGTTAGCTTGGCTTGGGTAATCACCCGTTTCTGAATTTCAGTATCGCTAACTTTCTCCCCTTGCTGATAGAGGTCTTGACGCAACCGAATTGCATCGTTGTAGACCACACGAGCGCAACCGAACGTCTTCACCAGCATTAATCTTTGCAGGCGATTGGGATAAATTCGGTAGCGAAATCGTGCTTTCACAACTAACATCATAAGCGGGGTTGATCGAAAAAGCCGCCCTAGAAGGGCGGGGCTTGTACCCTTTCTTTTGGTCAAAGCTGGTCGGGGTCAATTCCTTGGGCCCGAAGCAGGGCCGCCAGGCGATCGGCCCGTTGGCGTTCTTGCTCTGCCCGTTGGCGTTCTTGTTCTGCTCGCTGGCGTTCCTGTTCCGTCCGTTGGCGTTCCTGTTCTGCCCGTTGGCGTTCTTGGCTGGCCAAGTCCACCGCCGCCTGACGCTCCTGGTCGAGTTCCACAAAACTTAAAAATGGCCGGCCATCGGGTCGAATCAAAGCCAACCGATCGGCGCTCAGGTGGAATTGCACCGCTGTGCGGGGACTGGTCCAGGTTTGCCCAAACTCCACTTCTGCCAGTTGGCTGGTTTCGGGCGATCGCACCCAAACGGTTAACTCATTGCGGCCATAGTCGTAGAGGTAATATTCCTCAACGCCAAAGCGATCATAAAACTGAAATTTTTTGAGCATTTCGCCAAACCGATTGCCCGGCGACAAAATTTCCACCACCACCTGCGGCGCAATTCCCGCTTCTCGCCATTGCAAATAGGAACTGCGCGGGCCCTTGGGCCGCCCAAACACAACCATAGTGTCGGGGGCTTGCCGCTGTTTGGGGTCGCTTTCCACGGGATACCAAAGCAAGTCGCCGGCCACAAACACCTGTGGATCTTGCGCAAACAGCAGTTCTAGGTTGGCTTTGAACTTGGCAATCCAGTCAAAATGCTCAGTGTTCTCGGCCATGGGCTGTCCATCACAGGAAGGGTACTGCTGTTCGATCGCTCGGTGCTCGGCGGGGCTTGGGTTGAGGGCTGGATCTGGACGATCGCCCGGCCGATGAGCGGAGGAAGCCTGGGAAACCTCAGTGCTGATAACCATGCTGATGGCGACCTCTGGGAGATAGGCACAGATTGACTTCATTTTAGCGAGGGGCGAAGCCGGGGGCGATCGCCTTATGATGGGCAGGTTCTGCCGATCGCTTGCCCATGCCCGCTGCTGCCATTGACCTTGACCGTTTGACCCCGACCGATCGCCAGGCTTTGATCGATCATCTCTGCACCTTTGTCACGCCCGATCGCTGGGGGCGAATTCAGTCGGTCATTGCCCAGCGCACCCGCCAAATCACCGTGGTGCTGGAGGATCTTTATCAACCTCACAACGCCAGTGCTGTGCTGCGCAGTTGCGATGGCTTTGGCATTCAAGATGTGCATGTGATTGAAACGCGCAATCAGTTTGCACCGAACCGGGGGGTGAGCATTGGGGCCGATCGCTGGTTAACCCTGCGGCACTACCGAGAAGCCGCGCCGGCCCCTGGCCCCTCGAACACGGCCCGCTGTTTGCAAGATCTCAAAGCCAAGGGCTATACGCTGGTGGCCACCACGCCCCACGAACGCAGCACCACCATTCAGGCTGTGCCGATCGATCGGCCCTTGGCCATTTTGTTTGGCACAGAGCTGACGGGCCTCACGCCAGAAGCCTTGGAACTGGCGGATCACTATGCGGTGATTCCGATGTTTGGCTTCAGCGAAAGTTTCAACATCTCCGTGAGCGTGGCCCTGTGTCTCTATGACCTGACCACGCGGTTGCGGGCCGATCGCCCCGATTGGGCCTTGGATGCGGCAGCCCAGGCCCAATTGCAACTGGATTGGCTCGTGAAGTCCCTGAAGGCGGGCGATCAATTGGTGATGCAATTTGGGCGCGATCGGGGATGGATTTAGGGGAGGTCGATCGGTCGCGGCCAATCTTGCTCCTGTACCATTGACGATCGAGCGGGGCGGTGACCCCAATGGCCACCCGCAACGCCACTCGATTCAATCCCTTCGCAATCCGCAAGCTTTTCCAGAGTTTTTCCATGGCTCCCGAAACCGAAACGCCCCCCAACCTTTCCCCCTCGGAACCACCGCCCAGCTATGTGAAGTTGGCCATGCGGAACATGGTGCGCAAGGGGGGCAAATCCCTCCAGCACTTTGCCCTCACCACGATCGTCCTGTTGGGGGCGTTGGTGGGTTTGGCTTATCTCACCCGCTAGGATCCGCTCTCCCGAGGCCCAAAACCATGCGCGAATTTGAAATGGAGCTGGCGGAAGTGGACGACGACGCACCGATTTACGTCTGTGTGCAGGATGAGCCAACGGGCTACAGTCCCCTAACCGTGGCGATCGCGGACAGCACTTGGCAAGGTTGGTTTGAAACCTGGTTAGCTCAGCTAGATGCCCGATCGGCCCAGGATATGCCCTACTTGGTGGATCAGGCGGATGAGGCGGGCCAACTGCCGCCGCTGGAACTGAGCTTGCGGTTAACGGGCGATCGGGAAATCCATCAACTGAATTCGGAGTTTCGCCAGGTCGATCGACCCACGGATGTGCTGGCCTTTGCGGCCTTGGAGTGGGAAGCGCCCGAGGTGGATTTTGCCGATCTCGAAGAGGTGGACGATGCAGAATTAGGGGACTGGGCGATCGAGCTGGGCGATGTGGTGATTTCCGTGGAAACGGCCCAACGCCAAGCCACCGAAGCGGGCCATGACCTAACCACGGAGTTAGCCTGGTTGGCGGCCCATGGATTCTTGCACCTGTTGGGTTGGGATCACCCCACGGAGCCAGAACTCAACCAAATGCTCGATCGGCAAACGGCCCTGCTCCAAGCGGTTGGATTGACCCCGCAGGTCGATCGCGCCAAGCTATTGGCTGGATAACAATCCATGGGCCAGGTTCCGGGCAAATTCCGCCTCTGGACTGGTTGATGGGTGGCTCGCCGACCGGTTGCTCCTGTTAATTTTTGATCTTGTTGAGATTCCGCCGACTCCTGCTGTCTGTTTTCCGTCGCGCCGCCTTGGATGTTCCGTCGCGTGCCCGTCGGTTTCCCCGTCATCCGTCGTCAGCCTTGATGAACGATTCACAGAAACCCCAAAAACCTTCACCATCCGCCACCCGCCGCGACCAAGCTTGGAAAATTGCCCCCAATCTGCTGATTAGCTTTCGCTATGCCGGTGCGGGGTTGGTGCATACGTTTTTGACCCAACGCAATTTCCGTCTCCATACGGTGGTAGCGGTGGTGGCGATCGGGCTGGGCGTGGGGTTGCAGCGGCCCCCGGTTGAGCTGGCCTTGGTGGGTTTAACGATCGGGTTGGTGTTGGCGCTGGAGTTGTTAAATACGGCGATCGAGTCGGTGGTGGATCTGACCGTGGGCAAGAACTACCACGACTTGGCCAAGGTCGCCAAGGACTGTGCAGCGGCGGCCGTGTTGATGGCGGCGATCGTGGCGGTGTTGGTGGGAGTGGTGTTGTTGGTGCCGCCGCTGCTGGTCACCCTGGGCTGGTGGGGAGTCTGAAAACCAGTCTCACCCTCAAAGCGCCACGATCAGACTCTGAATTTCAGACTATGAATCTATTCGGCCCTGGTTAATTTCCAAAACCAGCGGCTAACCGTTGGCTGGCCGAACAACTAGCAATCGGCCGCCGCCAGCAGCGCATCCACATGGTCGATCGAGAGGCCCTGGTCAAGATAGCGCGGCTCCGTGGGCTTGAAAGGGGCCATGGCCCGATCGACCGCTGTAATCGTGGCATCGGGCGGCAAAACCGGCACATCCGGATCAAAAGCCGTGGGGCGCATCAGGGAGCTAGAAAAGCCCTTAAACACCATCACCTGATCCGGCTCTCCATCCACGATCGCATGGACAATCCAAACTTCGGTCGATCGCCCTTGGGTGTAGCGTTCCAGTCGTTGCAACAGGGTCATAGGGGGTCTCCTGTGAATGGATCTTCTGGAGAAGCATTTCAAGAGCGGCAACCCACATCAGCAATCCTCAATCAATCAGTCAATCAATGAAGTGCTTGTGAATTGCTCGAGCCCATGAAGTCTTGAGATTGGGAAGTCTTGAGATTGGCCCTAGCCACCAATGCCCAACCGCCCGGCCAGACTGGGGGTGAGGGGCAACAGGGTCGCCACCATCAAAAACAACATCAACAGTCCCAACGCAGCGCGGGCATCGTCCGGCTCCGACAGTTCTTCCAAGGCGGGCCGCTCCAAGTCGCGCACCAAAAAGGCAATCACCAAGGCCCAATAGAGCGCCAACGGTGTGGCTAACGAAGCCAAAGCCAACACCACCACTGTCCCGATCGTGGTGCGGCGGGCGGTTTTGCGACCGTAGATTGCTTGGACAATGCGGCCCCCATCCAATTGGCCTGCGGGCATGAGGTTAATGGCCGTAATCACCAACCCTAACCACCCGATCGCCACGAGGGGGTGAATATCCACCAAGGAATCCTGGAGCTTGGCCCCCAGCACCAGCTTGGCCAGGGTTCCGACCAGAATGGAGCCTTGGAAAAATTCCGAGGGAATTTGGAAAGGGCTGCCCGGCCCCGACAGCTCCAACCCCACCAACAACAGCAACAGGGACAGGGCCCCACCCGCCACCGGCCCCGCCAAGGCAATATCACAAAGGCTTTGGCGGTTGGGCAGCAAAGATTCAAACCGGTTAAAGGCCCCAAAGGAGCCAATCTGCCAAACGGGGAGGAAGTAGGGCAAGCTGAGTTTGACGTTCAGTTTGCGGGCCAGGATTTGGTGACCCAGTTCATGAACGCCCAAAATTGACAGCAGCCCCAGGGCGATCGGGAGGCTATCCATCACCCGATCGGGCGTGGAGAACAGGTCAAACCCTTGCAGCAACCCAGCCGACTCCAGACAGGTGGCGATCGTGGCGATCATCAGGGCCACCGCAAACAACTTTTGTCCCAAGGAAGCGGGTTTGGGATCCGTGCTGCTGGGCAACACCACAAAGGTTGGCCGCTCGTCGGGCCCTTCCACCAAAAACAGCCGGTAGCGATCGCCCAGGCGTTCTGTCAGTTTTTGGCTTAAGTTGGCATGAACTTTCGCCGGTTCCCCGCGTAGGTTGCCCTTCAGGATTGCACCTTCCTGGTAGGGCACGGTTTCGGTGATGAAAAAGGTGTCAATGCCAAAGATGCCTTGAATGGTTTTCAGGTCTTCAGCGGGGATGGGAACCACCTCCGACATTCCGGGCAGGGGCGGCGTGGGCGGTTTGGGGGCGGCGGCCCCTTCGATCGCGGCCGATTCCGCATCGGGGGTGGTTTCCGGATGGGCCAAGGCCGAGAGGTTCGGGGGCGGTAACTCCTTCGCTGCGGCCCGCAATCGGTTGCCCAGGAAGATATACAACCCCGTGGACAGGGCCAACACCAACAAAATGCCCGCCAGGTTGAGATAAACGCCGGCCGCAAACAGCGCAAAGAAGGCCAACCAGGGCAACATCAGCGCCACCGATTGCAGCCAAGCCAGGATGCCCAGCTTGCCGAAGGGGCGGGCCCGGTAAAACCCCCAGCCGAGAATGACAAGGGCGGCGAGGGCGATCGCGCTGGTTGCCAAATTTTCGGAGGCAAGGGGCATGGCGGTTTCCGGTCTCAGTTCAGGAATGCAGTACGCCCCATCCTATCGCAGTTGCTTGGCCGGGGCGGATCGGGATTGCCGAACCGTTACGCGGGGCTGCTGGCGCTTTGGGCTAAGGTCAAGGCTTGCCGCAGTTGGCCGCCCCCTTGGGTGAGGAACTGTTCTGCTTGGGGCCGATCGACTCCGGCCCAATGCATCAACAGGGCGGTTTTGACGCGGTTGCCCGATCGATCCAGCAGATCTTCCGCCTCGGCACGGTTCAGGTTGGCCAAGTCGCGCACCATGCGCACCGCCCGATCGCGGAGCTTGCTGTTGGTGACTGACACATCCACCATCCGATTGCCATAGACCTTGCCCAGCTTGACCATGGCCCCGGTGGACAGGATATTCAGGGCCATTTTGGTCACGGTTCCCGATTTCAGCCGGGTGGAACCGGCCAAGATTTCTGGCCCCACCAGCAATCGCAAATCCACATCCACCGAGCCACCGGGCGGCGGCACTTGGTCGATCGGGACGCAGGCCAAAAAGACCGTTTTCGCTCCCCGGTGGGCCGCTTCGATCAACGCGCCTTGGACGTAGGGGGTTGTGCCGCCGGCCGTGATTCCCACCACCAGATCCCGATCGCCCACCGATCGCTCGGCCATGGCTGCGGCCCCATCTTCTGCTCGATCTTCCAAGGCTTCGGAACTGCGCAACAGGGCTGGCGGCCCCCCGGCAATGATGCCCTGCACCAGTTCGGGATCCGTGCAAAAGGTGGGTGGACATTCCGACGCATCCAGCACCCCCAGCCGGCCGCTGGTGCCTGCGCCGATATAAAACAGTCGCCCGCCCTGGGCCAAGGCCGCTGCCGCGAGGTCGATTGCTCGGGCCAGGGGTTCCCGCGCCTGGGCGATCGCCGCCAGGGTTTTGGCATCTTCCTGGTTAAACAAATCCACCAGTTCCAGGGAAGACAGTTGATCTAGTGCCTCGCTGTTGGGGTTAGCCTGTTCCGTCAGCAAATGGCCTCGGTCGATCGCAGCAGCACACATGGCAAATTTCCACCCAATTCTAAATATCCCGCAATCATATGGAGTGAGCGGCCCAGCGGGGAATGCTCAGGGGTTAATCAACGGCTGAAGAGGCCAGCCCATGGGCGATTGTTTCGCCCCAAGCATTCACAATCGCCAGGGCTGCCAACGGAGCCGTCACGGCCCGCAAAACCCGCCCACCCAAGGAAACCACCTGCCAACCGGCCGCTAAGGCCTGGTCTACCTCCGCTGGAGTCCAGCCTCCCTCTGGCCCCACGGCCAGGGCGATCGTCCGTGGAGACTGGGATTGCGCTGAAGCGGGGGCTGAAGTTGGGTTGGGCACAGGATCAGCCAGCAATTGCAAAGCCTGCCAAAGGTGGGGAGCCGATCGCCGGGCCACGCAAAGAAACCGCCCGTCATGTGCGACCATCTGGGCGATCGCGGCGGGCCAAGCCAGCGGCTCGGTCACCGTCGGAATTGCGGCCCGCTCGGATTGCTCGGCGGCCTCTCGGGCAATGCGTCGCCACCGTTCCAGCCGGTTGCCATTGGGTTGCATCAGCGTGCGATCGCTCAGTACCGGCACAATCTCCGTGACACCCAACTCCGTCGCCTGCCGCACCACCTCATCAAACCCCGATCCCTTGGGCAAAGCCGCCAACAGTGTGAGGGTTTGGATGGGTTCGATCGGCTCCGGCAGGGGTTTCAGGGCGGTGGCTCCCGTGGGTTCGAGACCAACCAACCACCAACGGCTGTCCCCGATCGGCTCCGGCAACAGGGCCACAAGTCGATCGCCCGGCTCCAACCGCAACACCCGCCGCAGATAGCGATCTTGGTCGGCGGTGAACTGAATTTGGCCCCCATGCCATTGGGTCGGGTCGATCGCCAAGCGTTGGAGTTCCTTCATGCTGAAAAAGGGTTAATTGGGCGTTGTCTTGCAGGTGGGTTGAACGTTGATTGCGCGTCGGTTGGATCTTGGTTGCCAGGGAATTGAAAAAGGATTGAATCGCCAGAAAATGCGTGAAAAGGAGTTAATTAAAAAAGGATCGATGGAAAAGGGATTGAAAATGATTGCTAACTCAATCTGGGACTGACCCCAACAGCCGATCGGGGAGCGGTTATGCTTCAACTCGTCGCGCTATTATGCGCAACATCGCCTCAACCCACTGTCTGATCCCGCTAGAACTGTCCCGCTAAGATTTCCTGTTGGTCTTTTAAGGAGTAGCAACCGTGTGCGGTATTGTCGGCTATATCGGAACCCAACCTGCGGTCAGCATTCTGCTTGAAGGGCTGCGCAAACTGGAATATCGCGGCTATGATTCAGCGGGAATTGCCACCGTTTGGGAAGGGCAACTACACACCGTTCGGGCCCAAGGCAAACTCTACAACCTCCAAGCCAAGCTGGAAGGCTGGGAAATGCCCGCCCGCTTGGGCATTGGGCACACCCGCTGGGCCACCCACGGCAAGCCCGAGGAGCGCAACGCCCACCCGCACATGGATCCAACCCAAACCATTGCGGTGGTGCAGAACGGAATTATTGAAAACTACCGTGAACTGCAAGAGTTGCTGATTGCCGAAGGAGCCAGCTTCAGTTCTGAGACGGACACGGAAGTGGTTCCCCATCTGATCGCCCGTTGTTGGCGGGAGTTGGCGCAGGAGTCGGCCAGTGGTTGGTTGAGTGGGTCGCGCCTGATGGAGGCCACACGCCGGGCGATCGGGCAGTTGAAAGGGGCTTTTGCGCTGGCAATTGTGGCGGCCGATGCACCCGACGAGTTGATTGTGGTGCGGCAACAGGCTCCCATCTCGATCGGGTTTGGACAGGGGGAATTTTTCTGTGCATCGGACACCCCGGCGATCGTGCCCTACACCCGCGCTGTTTTGCACCTGGACAATGGTGAAATCGCCCGTTTAACGCCGCTGGGGGTTGAAATTTACGGCTTTGAGGGCGATCGCCGGGTGAAATATCCCCATTTGCTCAACTGGAGTTCCACCCAAGTTGAAAAAGGCGGCTATCGCCACTACATGCTCAAGGAAATCTTTGAGCAACCGGGCGTGGTGCGCGATTGTCTCGCGGCTTATTTTGGCGGCATCACTCCCACCCCGAACTGTTCCGCCGACGGGTCGCCGGTCACCTTGGGGCTGCCCGCAGAATGGCTGCAGGATGTGCAGCAAATCCAAATCCTGGCCTGTGGCACCAGTTGGCACGCCAGCTTGGTGGGTAAGTATCTGCTGGAAGGGCTGGCCGGTGTGCCCACCTCAGTGCAATATGCCTCGGAGTTTCGATCGGCTCCATCCCCAGCGGGCCCTTGCACCCTGACGATCGGGGTGACCCAATCGGGCGAAACGGCCGACACCTTGGCAGCCCTGGAGGTCGATCGCGAGCGTCGGGCCCAGTTGGCCCCGGAATTCCAGGCGCGATTGATTGGGATCAGCAACCGACCGGAAAACACGATCGGGCGGATTGCCGATTACGTGATTCCGACCCACGCGGGCATTGAAATCGGTGTGGCCGCCACCAAAACCTTTGTCACGCAGTTGCTCGCCTTCTATGCCCTGGCCATTGATTTGGGCGTGCGGCGGGGAACCCTGGCGGTCGATCGCGCCAATGTCCTGATTGAAGGGCTGCACCAACTGCCCCGCCACATTGAACATATCCTGGACAAACAAAACGCCAAAATTGAAGCCCTGGCCCACGAATTCAGCGAAACTCGCGACTTTATTTTCATTGGGCGCGGTCTCAACTTCCCGATCGCCCTGGAAGGGGCCCTCAAGCTGAAGGAAATCAGCTACATTCACGCGGAAGGCTACCCGGCCGGCGAACTGAAACACGGCCCGATCGCCCTGTTGGATGACAAAGTGCCCGTCGTGGCGATCGCGACCCCTGGCAATGTTTACGACAAAGTGATGTCCAACGCCCAGGAGGCCCGGGCCCGCGATGCTCGGCTCATTGGCGTGGTGGCGGAAGGGGATGCCCTCGCGGCCGATCTGTTCAACCCGTCCATTTCGGTTCCCGTCACCGATGAGTGGCTGTTCCCAGTCTTGAACGTTGTGCCCCTGCAACTGCTGTCCTACTACATCGCCGCCCGTCGGGGCTTGGATGTGGATCAACCGCGCAATTTGGCCAAATCCGTCACGGTGGAATAGTCCCGATCGCTGATCGAAACCCGTCAACTCTTGTAGGGGCGTACGGTCGTACGCCCCTACCCGGATTTTCTCGGTCTTAAGTTGAAGCCAATAGTAGCGGTGCGCCCCTACCCAATCACCTGTGACGCAGATCGATGGTGCATGGGCAACAAACTAAGTGGTGCTCCTCGAATCTAAAAACAGCCCTATAAGAAATCTTAAAATTTTTGGCTGATATAAACTTCCGAATCGTTATTACGAGTTTTTACTCATTTTTCTGCATTATATCTTCCTACACGACTAGGACTGAAGGATCAGAAACTTGAGCTTGCGATTGCCACTGCGGGTCATTTTAGTTGTGCCCTTTGTGCTGCAAATTCTGACGGCCGTGGGACTTGTTGCCTTCTTTTCCTTTAAAAATGGTCAGCAGGCAGTGCGCAGCCTAGCCAGCCAGCTCATGGATAGTACCACTCAGCGAGTTGACTCAGAACTCAAGTCTTATCTGAAACTGCCCAAGCAATTGCTGGATGCAACCGCCAAAGCCGTCCTGACCAATCAATTGGATCTGTCTAATCCACGAGCAAAGGAACTCTATTTTTGGAAGCAATCCTCCGCATTTGAATCTATTAGCTATATTGGCTATTTGTTGCCAGATGGTTCAGCAACTGGGGCTGGAAGATGGATTAATCCCAAGGAAGTTACTTTGTATGAGCATCACGCCAGAAACAATCTATCTCAAGAATATAGTAGCGATCAGTATGGTCGCCGTTCTCAAGAATTACAGCGTTATTTTGCTGATCCTCTTGATATTAATCAATCCTATGCAGAAGTCAAATATAGACGGGGATTCTCTTGGGGAGCAGTTTATGAATATGCAGGAAAAAACCTGACTATTAATCCGAATTTATCTTCTGAGGTTGCTCAGGCGATCACTGATTCTAATTATTACGTTGCTCTTGGCGCGATTTATCCGCTATTTGATAAAAACAATAAAATCTCAGGGATGTTGTCAGTTGACCTGCAATTAGATCATATCAGCAAATTTTTGCAGAATCTAAAAATCAGTCCATCTGGTTATATCTTTATTGTTGAGCGCAATGGCCAATTAATTGCTAGCTCTGGTCAGCAACTGGTATTTGCAAAGTTAGGCGATCAAAAAACACTTCGCTATAACGTTAGTAATATTCCCGATTCAATAATTCGGAATACGGCTCAAAAAGTTCAACAAAAATTTGGCAACTTTCAATCCATCTATCAGGGTCATACATTCATGGCCTCAATTAACCAGCGCCAGCAATTTGTGCAAGTAACCCCCTGGCAGGATCCAGATGGCATCGATTGGCTCATCATTATCACAGTGCCAGAGTCAGATTTCATGGAGGCCATTGATGCCAACACACGCATGAGCCTGTGGCTCTGTTTTGGGACGGCTGTGATCGTCACTGTCTTGAGCATCTGCACGGCAAATTGGATCACCAATCCTGTTTTTAGCTTGCAGAGGGCAAGTAACGCGATCGCCAGTGGCAATCTTAATTTACTGATTAAGGAGAGTAAGATTGTTGAGCTTCAAGGCTTGGCGCAATCTTTTAATCAAATGGCAACTCAGCTAAAGCATTCCTTTGAAATTTTAGAGGATCGCGTGGCGGAAAGAACTGCGGAATTAGAAGCTGCAAAAATTGCGGCCGATGCAGCCAATCATGCCAAGAGTGAATTTCTGGCAAATATGAGCCATGAACTGCGAACCCCACTGAATGGCATCTTAGGCTATGCCCAAATTTTGGCGCGATCGAAAGCGCTTACCGATAAAGATCTCCATGGTATTGATGTTATTTATCAATGTGGTTCGCATCTGCTGACCCTCATTGAGGACATTCTGGATCTGGCCAAAATTGAAGCTCGAAAGCTGGAACTTGACCCAAAACCAGTTCACCTGGAAACTTTCCTCCAGGGGGTGATTGAAATTTGTCGGGTTCGTGCAGATCAAAAAAATATCGAATTTTACTATCAACCAGATCCTAATCTGCCAACAGGAATTTTAGTAGATGAAAAACGCTTAAGACAGGTACTCATTAATCTAATGGGTAATGCCATTAAATTTACTGACTATGGTTCCGTTACCTTAATGATTAATCGAGTGGTTTCTGACTCATCCCATCAGTCTCAGCTTGATTTAACCACTCAAGATCACTGCTGTCTGGAATTTAAAGTTATTGATACAGGAATTGGTATTGCACCAAAAGATATCCAGAAGTTATTCCGATCCTTTGAGCAAGTAGGTGAATCAGGGCGAAAAGCAGCAGGCACCGGTTTGGGCTTAGCCATTAGCCAAAAAATTGTCTCCCTGATGGGTGGAATGATTCAAATCAAGAGCCAACTGGGTGCAGGAAGTCAGTTTTTCTTTCAACTGAATGTTCCCCTAGCAACAGATTGGTTGCAGGAGTCGGTGAAATCCATGGGTGAAGTGGTGGGTTATCAAGGTCTGAAACGCTCTATTTTGATTGTTGATGATGTTCCAGATAATCGAGCGGTTTTGCGGAATTTATTAGAGTCAGTTGGCTTTTTAGTCATAGAAGCGGATCAAGGGCAACAGGCTTTAGGAGAATTGGAACGCCAACTACCCGACTTGATCATTACGGATTTGTCAATGCCTGTGATGGATGGGTTTGAACTGATTCGACAGATCCGTCGTCATCAACAATGGGCCAGCTTAAAGGTCATTGTTTCGTCGGCTTCCGTGTCCCAGCTCGATCGACAAATGAGTCTAGATGTTGGTGGCGATGATTTTCTGGAAAAGCCAGTCAAGGCCGATCGCCTCTTTAGTCTTCTGGCTCAACATTTGGGCGTGATGTGGCAACTGGAAAAGCAAGACTCGGTGCAGCCCGCTTCATTCGACAACCCACAAGACCGAATCGCTCCCCCCCTCACAGAACTACAATCCTGGTTGTATTTGGTGCAGGTCGGCCGTCTTCAAAAGTTGGTTACGGCGGTGGAGTCACTGCTGCAAGAAGCTGCCACAACCCCAGATGAGCATCTGGAGTCCGGTTCCTATGAGCCTTTTGCACGAGATGTGTTGCACTTAGCCAAGCAGTTTAAATTAGAAGAGCTTGAGGAAATGATTCAGGCTGCGATTGTTAATTCCTAGGGTTGATCCCTCGATTCTCGCTAATCATAGAAATTAGTGAGAATTATGGATGGTGCTGTAATTCAGTAATGATGAGCTGGTGAAAGTCTTGCGGTGTAGGCGATCAGTCACCAAAAATCATCACCTCACAGGCACTGCCAGAACTTTGAATTAAGGCTTTGAAAGCCTCAGAATATAATGAATGGGTAACAATCCGTTAATTGATCAAAAGCTTCGAGCAATTAAAGCTATGATCAATGAGCCAAAAATTCATACGTTGGCGTTTAATGTATCAAAGATAACGTTTGGTGTCAAAAGTTATACTTGATCAAATGTGAATTTGATCAAATTGATATTCGATTAAAACAATATAAATTGTAAATTAGTTGCGAATTGATGCGTTGACTAATTATTTTTAGCTGAAAGATTGCTGTTGACTTGCTGAGTGACCTAACGCTAACTATGACGGATCTTGTGCTGATTGTTGATGACACCCCTACTAATTTAGATGTGTTGTCTTTGACCTTGAGTAATTCAGGATTTGAGGTGGCGATCGCAACGAGTGGTGAACGTGCTTTGCAGCAAGTTGCCAGGTGTTTGCCCAGCCTGATTTTGTTGGATGTCATGATGCCAGGACTGGATGGATTTGAAACCTGTCTGCGGTTAAAAGAAAATCCTGAAACTGCTCAAGTGCCGGTTATTTTTATGACCGCGCTCACGGATATTAAAAGTAAGATGCGCGGGCTGGAAGTTGGAGCCGTTGACTATATTACAAAACCGTTTCACACCAAAGAAGTGCTGGCTCGAATTAGAACCCATTTAAGGCTTTATCATTTAACAGAGAAATTAGCCCAAGAAGTTGAAAACGCGACCACTGAGCTACGAGCTTCGCAGATGCAGCTTGTGCAGAGTGAAAAAATGTCTGCCCTGGGAAGCCTCATTGCTGGTGTGGCCCATGAAATCAATAATCCTGTGGGCTGCATTCTCGGAAATATTCAGTTGGCAGAAGATGCGTTAGGCGACTTATTCAAAGTCATTAGGGGTTATCAACAGGAACTGAAGGAACCGAGTCCTGAGCTATTGAAACTGCTGGCTCAAATTGACTTGGATTATTTACAGGAAGATTTGCCGAAGTTGCTGAATTCGATTAAAGGCAGTGGTGAAAGAATTACGACAATTAGTCGTAGTCTGCGAACTTTTTCTAGAATGGGAAGCGATCGCCCACAGCTTTTCAATGTGCATGATGGCATTGACAGCACATTGATGATTTTGCGCCATCGACTAATTTATAAAAAAGGCCGTCCGGTCATCGAAGTGGTGACAGATTATGGCGAAATTCCAGATATTTTGTGTTTTCCAGATCAGTTAAATCAAGTTTTTATGAATATTTTAGCGAATGCCATTGATGCGCTGGATGAAATGGTCAGTGATTGGCAAGAGGCTAACCCGCTGCCAGATGTGCTGAAAATTACAATTCGGACTCGGGTTGATGGCGAATTTTTGTCTATCAAGATTGGTGACAACGGCAAGGGAATTCCGGAGCAGATTAAGCCCCGAATTTTTGAGCATTTGTTTACGACGAAGCAAATTGGCAAAGGAACGGGTTTGGGACTGGCGATCGCCCATCAAATTGTGACCGAAAAGCACTTGGGTACTTTGACGGTGGAGTCTCAGGTGGGGCAAGGTACTGAGTTTGAAATTCGCTTGCCCACTCAGCTAGACGTTGAATCTGGGCCTGCTTGATGGCTGGGTTACTGGCAATTTGAGGGATTGTTGAGCACCAGATGCGTGGTTTGGGGGTTTTCCCCAGGCATAGGCAACCGGTGCTCAGATTTAGTTTTTGGTGAGACCATGCTCCAGGGCAAAGCGGACTAATTCGGTGCGGCTGTTGGTACCGGTTTTGCTGAATAGGCGGCTGACGTACTTTTCCACATTGCGCACGCTGGTATCTAACCGGCGGGCAATTTCCTTGTTCATTAGCCCCTCGGCGACCAAATTCAAAACACTTTGTTCACGGGGAGTCAAATCCACGGCGATCGGGGGCGGGGTGGGGGTGATGCCGCCGCGTTGGGTCAAGATGGCTTTGATTTCCGCAATTTGCCGAGCCAAATCGGCGATGTCATGTTCGCCATCACCCGTCGGGGCGGTCACTTCATCCCGTCGGCGCAGTAGGTTTTCGACGATCGCCACCAGTTCATCGGGGTCAAAGGGTTTGGATAAATAGGCATCGCAACCGGCGCTATAGCCTTGGATGCGATCGCCCGTCATGCCCTTGGCGGTCAGAAAAACCACGGGAATCGATCGAAACCGGGCATCATCCCGCAACTGCTGCAAAAACTGGTAGCCATCCACCTTGGGCATCATCACATCGGAAATGACGAGATCCGGGGCAAATTGCTGCACCATTTCCCATCCTTCGGTGGCATCGCGGGCAACACGCACCGTGAAACCACTGTCTTCTAGGTAGGCTTGCACCGCTTCCCGGAGACTGGGTTCATCATCAACTAACAGCAATTGAGCAGACATGGGACTGAGAAGAAAGGAAGGAGGAACGGAAAAGGCGGGATGGCAACCAGCCCCAGGGGCCGATCGGTCGGTTTGGAAATCCTGAATCCTAGCCTAGCGGTTGTGGGTGCAGGGCTATCGATCGCGCGGTGGTGTTCGTGGCTGGGTTGCGCTGGGCCAGGGCGGCCCAGGTGGTGGCATCGGCCTGGCCGGTGGGGGCCAAACCCCGATCGCCCTGGAACTGGTGCAGGGCGGTGGTGGTGGTTGCGTCAAAGTGGCCGGTGATTCGGTGGTCAAAGTAGCCTCGGCAGCGGAGCCGGGCTTGCAGTTCGGCCACCCAAGGCCCCCGATCGCCCGTTTGCAGAGGCCGATCGGGCCGGATCGGCGCAACGGTTGGTCTGGGGGGTGGGCTGGGCCGTTGGGGGTTGCCTTCCACCCAACGCCAAACCCTGGCATCGGCAATGCCGGTGGTCGGCACGCCCCAGGCCCGCTGCAATTTGCGAACGGCTCGATCGGTCAGAGGGCCGTAATACCCCGGTTGATAGGGCGCGCGCAACAGGCCCTGGCGTTGGAGGGCGGCTTGCAGAACGGCCACGCGATCGCCCCGCTGACCGGGATAGAGGGTCGATCGGCTGGGAGGCGCTTGCCCTTGGGGCCAAGGATCGGCCGGCAAAGGACGCGCGGGAGTTGCTTGGCGATCGCGGCTAATGGTTTTGGCCAGGCGATCAACGGCGTGATTGGCGCTGTGGGCGGCGTTGGGCTGGGCGCTGGTGGGCGTTGCGTCCGGCGGCAAGGGGCGATCTGCGCCGGGCCCGTAGGCCAAGCCGCGATATTTCAACACCATCGATCGGGGCCAGGGCCAAGCCGCCAACCCTGCCGCCAGCATCGATTGCCCCGCTTGCAGCACAAACTCACAGCCCCGGTATTTGCCGAGATATGGGCCGATCGTCACGGAATCGCTGACCCTGGATGGGGACATCGAGGGGCGATCGGGATTGTCCTGGGCAATGCTGGGGGCCGGGCGTTGATAGGCCAGACCGCGATATTTCAACTCCATGCCTTGATTTAATCCGATGGCGAAACGGGATGCCAATTAACGCTTGGCTCCGCTGACTTCTGGCCGGCCGTACTGGCGCAAAATGTCCGCCAGGGTGGGATAGGCCGTTTCCAGGCCAAAGCTGGCCGGCGACCAAACTTGGTCATAGGTAAAGTGCCGGTAGGCCATGCAGAACCGATCCCAGGGGCCCATTTGGATGTTGAACCAGTCAATTAGCCGATCGGCCAAGCCCACCGACAGGGGAATTTTCAGCCGCGCCGGTCGTCCCTTCAGCACCGTGGAAGCAATATCCACCAATTCATTAGCGGTCAGGGCCGGCTGACCCAACACAAAATGGCGCGGCCCGGGTTCCGACGGTGGATTGAGGGCCAAGTGGGCCACCACCCGGGCAATGTCCGCCGCATGGACAAAGTGAAAGCTGCCATCCACCTTCAGCCGCCGGATCAAGCTGATGTAGCGCAGGGCTTCCGGCAGGCCTTTGGTGGGTTCTGAGTAGGGTTTATCGCGATCGCCCCCCAAGACGATCGTCGGATAGATGGCGGTGATTCGATCAGCCAGCGGGCGATCGGTCAATTGCTGGGTGCATTCGGCCTTGCTGCGAATGTAGTCCGTGCCGAGTTGCAGGGCTTCCGAAAGCAAATGTCCATTCCGCCCCAACACGCTGGCCGTGGAGAAATACAGAATCTGATCGCAGCGATCGGGATCCAGCCCATCCATCAGCGCTTGGTTTTGACCCACGTTCACCGCAAAGGTTTCCGGCCCGCCCCAGCAGGTGGCCGCCAGGATGGCCGTTTGCACCTGCTTCAGGCGATCGGCAAAGCGATCAAGCTCGCGCAAATCGCCCGCCAGTACCTCAATTTGCGGGTGATTTTGCCAATCAAATTGCAATTTTTCGGGACTGCGCACCAACAACCACAGGGGGCGATCGGTCAATTGCAACAGGCGATCAACCAGATAGTGGCCCACACAGCCGCTCGCCCCCGTGATCAAAATCGGCCCCATATGGCTTGGTTGCTCCCCGCCCCGATCGGCTTGTCTGAGTGCAGCCGGGCAATCTTAACAAACCGGCGTGCTTGTGATCTAGATGGCAACACCAACCGATGAGGCGAATGGAAGGGCCACGAGGTTGCTAGGGTGCGACGGGGGTAATCAACTTAAATGGCGGTTTAAATGGCGGTTGGATGTTGTTCCCGAGTCACAAAAATGCATTGCACCGTTTCCCGATCGAGGGCGGCTCGGGTGCGACCAATGCTGACGATATAGGACGGAAACCGCTGCTCGATCGCAATTTGATTTCCCGGCAAAATGCCCAGCGCCGTGAGCTTGCGGAGCATGGCATCATCCTGGGTTTCCAAATGGGCAATCCAATGGGGATCGCTCGATCGAATCGTGGACAACGCATTCATGGCAATCAGTCTCCAGAGGTAAAAAACGGGCTAGGACGAATCCCCAACCTTTTATCATCGCCGGGGCGATCGCAGCAACTTGATCGGTGGGCCTTCACTGCT